>JADMKO010000110.1:0-8068 GCA_015478785.1 Chryseobacterium sp.
ATAAGGATCGCCATTTTGAGTCATGCTGATAGCTATATTGTTTTTTAGTAATAAATCCACATAGTTATGCGAGCAGTATTGAGATCCCCTGTCTGAGTGATGAATAAGAGGTCCATCATACAATCTATTGGAAAGTGCCATTTTCAGCGCATCTATACAGCCCTCGGCAGCTAAATCCTGCCGAAAACTATATCCCATGATTTTTGT
The DNA here is from genome assembly GCA_015478785.1 of Chryseobacterium sp. Taxonomy (GTDB): domain Bacteria; phylum Bacteroidota; class Bacteroidia; order Flavobacteriales; family Weeksellaceae; genus Chryseobacterium_A. The sequence goes on from JADMKO010000110.1 coordinate 208, forward strand.
GGAATATGCATCGGTAATCAGACTTAAATAGCCCCACTGATGGTTTAAACGGATGTAAGTAATATCACTCACGCATACCTGTTCAGGCCCTGTAACCTGCATGTCTTTTACTAAGTTGCTGTACTTTCTCATCCAGTGCCGGGAATCGGTGGTAACGACATTTCTTTTCCTTTGGCGGATCAACAGATTATGCTCTGAGAGCAAACCAAACAAATAATCTCTACCCAGGCTAATTCCATGGGTAGCTAAGGGACTTTGAAGCATATAATGCAGTTTTCTGGTGCCGATCCGGGAAAGATTTTTCCTGATGGATGCGACCTCCTGCAGAATGACGTCTTCCTTTACTAAGCTACTTTCTTTACGCCAGAGGGAGTCATAATAAGCATGGCGGGATTTGCCAAACAGCCCACATAAAACACCTATTCCATATTGTGGAAAATCCTGTTTCATTTTTGAGACTGTTTGGCACCAGACTTTTTTCTGATAACAATACTGAGCTGCTCTTCGGCTACATCAATCAGTGTATTCAGCGCTTTTATTTTAAGTTCAGCTTCCTGCAAAGCTTTATGTAAAGCCTCCTTTTCCGGGTCTGTAAAAGGTGTGTTTTTGGCCATTGGAGCAGTATTTTTAATACAAATCTCGACTTTTTCTGATTTATATTGGCTTATCCAATCCCGAAGAGAATTCTCGCTTTTAATGTTGTAGGCTATTTTGGCTTCCCTAATGGTTAAACGACCCTGCTCTATCGCAGTGACAATGGTACGCTTCTCGAGCGCAGAATAAGACTTACGCTTATGATTTTCATGGTAATCCACTGAACCATAATCCTTCATCCAATCACATAATGTTGATTTTCCTAAACCATAAATCCGAATGGCTTCCTTGTGTAGTAATCCGTTCTCTACTTCTTTAACAATTTTTAAAATGAGCCGCCTGTCATATCGACTCGTTTTATGCTCACGTAATGCATAAATTGCTTGTTCCTGATGTTTCATATACACTGTTTGGGTGTATAGCTATTCTAGGACAAGACATATGGCAATATCGCAAGCGGAAATTTCAAAAGAAAGGAACCGAAATCGGAGCTTTTTGCGTTAACAATCTCTTGCGGTTCGCCGATTCCAAAAAAACAGAGAGGCACTTTCTTCGTTCTTTTTGCGTCAATGACAAATCGAAGATGCATCGATTCCATTTAAAATTATAAACAAGGACAGAGAAAAAAAGGACAATAAAATATTCTTTCCTATGTCGGTTGCCATCTTCAGGACATCTGCATTGAACTGCTTTGCAAATCCGCTTCTTTGCTAAAAAAATGATTAATCGGTTAATGGTTTAGTAATAGCGAATTTGCTGATTTGCAAATTTGCTGATTGCTGGTTAAATTTTCTTATTTGCTTATTGGCCTAAAAAGAGGATAGGCTTCGACGGACTCAGCATGACAGAAGGTTTGTTTTTTCGTAGTGAGTTCTTCGGTAGACAGAAAAAATCCCGGAACAGCTCCTTTTAGGGCGGGGGTAAAATGTTCGGGGATTTTTGTGTGGATTTGCGAATTTGCAAATTTGCTAAAAAAAAGGAAGGCTTCGACGTGCTCAGCCTAGCAGAAGGTTTGTTTTTTCGTAGTGGCTTCTTCGGTAGACAGGAAAAATTCCGGAACAGCTCCTTTTAGGGCAAGGATAAAATGTTCCGGGATTTTTTGTACAAATTGCCTAATAGTGGAAAACAGGCAAAACCTTACCGGACATTTTAAAAATCTTAATCGCTGTTAAAAACCTGATTCTCCTGTTCCTGAACGCGGATAAAAGTGGTTCTTTTGGAAAGTTCGCGCAGGGTGTGAGCACCGACATAGGTACAGGTAGAACGGATGCCGCCGAGAAGATCTTTTACGGTTTCGGAAACGGATCCTTTGTAAGGAATTTTAACTGTTTTCCCTTCTGAGGCACGGTATTCAGCAACACCACCGGCATGTTTTTCCATCGCAGTCTGGGAGCTCATCCCGTAGAAAAGTTTATATTTTTTCCCTGATTCTTCGCTGATGTCTCCGCCGCTCTCATCATGTCCGGCCAACATTCCGCCCAGCATCACAAAATCGGCACCGCCGCCGAAAGCCTTCGCTACATCGCCCGGAACTCTGCAACCGCCATCTCCGATGATGTGTCCTTTCAACCCGTGGGCTGCATCGGCACACTCAATAATCGCAGAAAGTTGGGGGTACCCTACACCGGTTTTCACTCTCGTGGTACAAACCGATCCGGGACCTATTCCTACCTTAATCATATCTGCACCTGCCAGAAGAAGCTCTTCCACCATTTCACCCGTCACTACATTTCCTGCCATAATGGTTTTATCCGGAAAACGATCCCGCGCTTTTTTTACAAAATTCACGAAATGTTGAGAATAACCGTTGGCAACATCAATACAGAGAAACTGCAGTTCAGGGTTTTGACTGAAGATTTTCTTAATTTTTTCTTCGTCTAAAGCGCCGGTTCCGGTACTCAGTGCGATGTGATGATAGAATTCTTCCGGTTTTCCTTTTAAAAATGAACTCCATTCTTCGACGGTATAGTGTTTGTGAATCGCGGTCATCATCTGTTCTGATGCCAATGCTTCTGCCATTTCAAAAGTTCCGACGGTATCCATATTGGCTGCAATCACAGGAACGCCTTTCCAACGGCGGCCGGTATGAAGAAAGGTGAATTCCCGTTCCAGTGAAACTTCCGATCTCGATTTCAAAGTAGAACGTTTCGGCCGAAACATGACATCTTTAAATCCTAATTTAATATCATATTCTATTCGCATGAGATGGTGTTTTTGTGATTAAAAATAAGAGTTTAAAAGAGCCTGATTATGAAGAAACTGCTTTCAGTCCGACAATGGAACCGATGAGGGTGATGATGAAAAACAATCTCCAAAAATCTGCCGGTTCCTTAAAGAAGAAGATTCCCACCAAAACAGTTCCCACCGCTCCAATGCCTGTCCATACTGCATACGCTGTACCAATGGGCAGTGTTTGTGTGGCTTTTACTAACAGAGCCATACTTATGGCAAGACAAACAAGAAACCCCGCGAACCACCAGTAAGAAGCCGTTCCCGTAGTTTCTTTGGCCTTTCCGAGACAAGCAGCGAAACCGACCTCAAACAGGCCGGCGATAATGAGCAATATCCAGTTCATAATGTAATTATAAGTGTCGTAAAGGTGTGAATATTTTCCCGAATACTGAAAAATTTTTCAGCGGGAAAGCTGTTTCAGTCCGTCTTCCACCACCGTCATTGCTTTTCTTCTAAGTTTCGGATTTCCGCGGTCCAGAGCTTTAAGGATGGTTTTTACTTCATGCAGATAGACTTTTGCAAAATCCGGATCATAAGGAATAATCTCCAGCGAGTTATCCAGAATATCGGCATATTTAATCGTTTGGGTTTCCGGGGATATTTGCTTCAGGCGTTCCAATTCTTTCGCCTTTCGGGTGCGGCGGTTTAATTTGGGAAAATCATCTTTGATATAGACATCCGTAAGTTCTATCACGCTCTTCAGTGTTTCTTCTGCCTGAGCTTCCGGCATCACGGTCAGTAGAAAATTTCTCATTTCTTCTTCGCCTATCGGAGTATCTTCCAAAACATCGTGCAACAATGCCGCTGCGAGAACAGTGATATCCTGAGTGTAATTTTTGCACTGTTCCATTACCCTGACAGGATGCACCATATAAAGATCGGGAGTGTATTTGCGTTGTTGATTTCCGTGGGCATGATAGCCAAACTCGGTAATCTTTCTCAGAGTTTCTTCCATTCCGGTAATTTGCCAAACTCCTGCAAAAACCTTTCCGAAGCATTTTTAACTGATCACGCCGCTGCCAAGCAATTCACCATTCAGATACCAGGCGGCAAACTGGCCTTCTGCGACAGCAGACTGCGGATTCTGAAATTCAATAAAAAGCGCTGAGTCAAATTGATGAAGAATGGCTTTTTCCAAGGGTTGGCGGTAGCGGATTCTTGCCATCACTTCCATTATTTCGCCGTCATTTAAACGAAGATCTTCCCGAACCCAGTGAACTTCTTCCGAATGAATTTTTATCACTTTGGTAAAAAGGCCGGGAAAATTTTTCCCTTCTCCCACAAATAAAATATTTTGCTCCATATCTCGTGAAATGATGAAACAGCTTTCCTGATGGCCGCCAATCCCAAGGCCTTTGCTCTGCCCGATAGTATAATATTGCGCACCTTGATGCGTGCCTATCACTTTACCGTCAGATTTGTTGTAGGTTTTTTTAGCTGACAGAAATTCCAGTTCTTCTTTTTTGGATGAAAATTCAGGTATTTCTTCCGAAAATGCTTCGAAATCTTTAAAAATTTCAACAATCTTGCCTTCCTTGGGCTGTAGCTGTTGCTTGAGGAATTCAGGCAAACTTACCTTTCCGATAAAACATAACCCTTGAGAATCTTTTTTTTCGGCAGTAATCAATCCCTGTGCTCTGGCAATTTCTCTTACTTCCGGTTTTAAGAGTTCGCCAATCGGGAAAAGCGCTTTAGAAAGCTGCTCCTGATTGAGCTGGCAGAGAAAATAACTTTGATCTTTATTCTGATCTTTTCCTGAAAATAATTGATAGATTTCTTTTCCGCTATCGTGAGTGAAGGAATTCCAACGGGCGTAATGTCCGGTCGCTACTTTCTCTGCACCCAACGCCAAAGCAGTCTGAAGAAAAACATCAAATTTCACTTCACGGTTGCACAGTATATCCGGATTAGGAGTTCTTCCGTTTTCATATTCCTTGAACATATAATCCACGATGCGTTCTTTATACAGCTCGCTCATATCGATCACCTGAAAAGGAATTCCCAGTTTCTGAGCTACCATCAGCGCATCGTTGCTGTCTTCTATCCAGGGGCATTCATCTTCCAGTGTTACCGAGGCATCGTTCCAGTTGCGCATGAATAAACCGATGACTTCGTGCCCTTGCTGCTGAAGCAGATAGGCAGCCACCGAAGAATCCACTCCTCCCGAAAGACCTACTACAATTTTCATTACATCAGAATTTGGTGCAAATTTACGACTTTACACCGGGATTAACCGACGCATGCTATGAACAGGTTCTATACACACTTTCCAGAAAAGCAATTAGTTTTTTTCCTTCCTGAAATGAAATGTCACTGGGCTTACCTTGAATCAGCACTTCCGTTACGGTATGGTATTCTTGTCTTAGGTTTTCCAAATTATCGGGAACGGTAATGATGGTGGGATCCAGCAGATAATCCTTGATATGGCAAACTTCCACTTTGTCAAAATACTGTCCTGATATTTTGATATTGCCATGTTCGGATACAATCGTCATGGAACTTTCGAGGTTTTTCTCATAAGCAGCCGTGGTAAAACTGATACTTCCCATCCCGCCTTTCACAAAATCAAAAGTGGCAATACCGGTATCTTCGATTTCAATCAGATTTTTGTGACGCAGGGTTTTCAGCCGCGAATGCACATTTTCAATATCTCCAAAAATCCAGAAAATAAGGTCAGCAAAATGGGTAAACTGCGTGAAAAGTGTTCCGCCATCCATGCTTTTGCTGCCTTTCCAAGATTTGGGAAGGTAATAATTTTCATTACGATTCCAGAAACAATTGGTCTGCACCAGATAAATATCGCCCAAAATTCCTGATACCACCAGATTTTTCAACCATACAGAAATGGGAGCGTAGCGGTTCTGCATAATCATGAAAACACTTTTACCTAATTTCTGAGATACTTTTTCTAAGGTTTCGGCTTCTTCTACCGACATGCAAAAGGGCTTTTCGATAATGACATGATACCCGTTCTGGAGCAGTTCCCTGGCTTGTTCGAAATGCAGATAATTCGGTGTGGCGATTACTACAACATCCGTATCCGTGTCTTGTTCCAGAAATGTTTCCAGCTGCGGATACGCTAAAAAAGAATCCGGCGCATGCTCCTGCGAATGATGATCGATCACGGCATTGAGGCGAATGGTATCGAGACTTTTGATTATCTCAATATGCTTTTTTCCCATAAATCCGTTTCCTAAAACGGCAAAATTTAGAACGTCACTCATTTTAATCATAAAAAACCACCGACATTCATCAGTGGTTCTGTTGTTCGAGAATAATTGGTTATACTTTTTCTTTTTTTCCTTTTACGGGTTCTGCTTTTTCCAGTGCATCTTTGGCTTCGTTCAGTTGCAGCGTTACCTTATCGCCTTCTTTCATTTGTTTGTTCACCAGCATTTCAGCAATCAGGTCTTCGATATATTTCTGGATAGCACGTTTCAGCGGACGAGCTCCGAAGTCTTTGTCCCAGCCTTTTTCAGCAATGAAACTGGTGGCTTCTTCGGTAAGTTCCACTTTGTAGCCCAATTTTTCAATTCTGCTGTACAGTTTATTCAGTTCCAGATCAATGATCTTTCTGATATCCTGTTGTTCCAGAGAATTGAAGATAATAATATCATCGATTCGGTTCAGGAATTCCGGTGCAAAAGCCTTCTTCAATGCGTTTTCAATCGTAGAGCGGGCTCTGGCATCTGTGGTAGATTTCTTCGCTGAAGTTCCGAATCCTACTCCATCTCCGAAATCTTTCAGATCGCGGGTTCCGATGTTGGAAGTCAGAATAATAATCGTATTTCGGAAGTCGATTTTCCTTCCTAGACTGTCGGTTACATGGCCTTCGTCCAGAATCTGAAGCAAAATATTGTATACATCAGGGTGGGCTTTTTCAATCTCGTCCAAAAGTATGACAGCGTACGGTTTCCTGCGGACTGCCTCGGTGAGCTGTCCTCCTTCTTCATATCCTACATATCCTGGAGGCGCACCTACCAGACGGGAAACTGCGAATTTCTCCATGTATTCGCTCATGTCAATTCTGATCAATGCATCATCAGAATCAAAGAGTTCGCGAGCCATTACTTTTGCCAATTCGGTTTTACCTACTCCCGTTGTTCCTAAGAAAATAAAAGTTCCGATAGGGCGATTGGGATCTTTCAATCCGGCGCGGTTTCGCTGAATTGCTTTCACGACTTTTTTCACGGCATCTTCCTGTCCGATCACTTTTCCGTTCAGCTGATCATCCATTTTCGCGAGCTTGTCCAGTTCATTTTTACCGACTTTGGTCACAGGAACACCGCTCATCATCGAAACAACTTCGGCTACATTCTCCTCGGTTACCGTTTCTTTTTTCTCTTTTACATCTTTATCCCACTGTTCTTGTGCCGCGGAAAGTTCCATCACCAAGCGTTCTTCTTCATCTTTAAGTTTTCGGGCTTCCAGATAATCCTGTGCCTTCACAGCTTTCTGTTTCAGTTCCTTAATTTCTTCAATTTTCTTTTCATTTTCGATAATTTCCGTAGGAACCTTCATGTTCTTGATATACACTCTGGATCCGGCTTCATCCAAAGCATCAATCGCTTTGTCCGGCAGAAAGCGGTCGGTAATGTATCTTGCGGTCAGGTTTACACAGGCACTAAGCGCCTCGTCGGTATACGTGACATTATGATGGTCTTCGTATTTATCTTTGATCTGCTCCAGAATCAGTAAAGTCTCCTCAATAGAAGTCGGTTCCACCATTACTTTCTGAAAACGCCGTTCCAAAGCTCCGTCCTTCTCAATATACTGTCGATATTCGTCCAAGGTAGTAGCTCCGATGCATTGAATTTCGCCTCTTGCCAAGGCTGGTTTGAACATATTTGAAGCATCCAGACTTCCTGTGGAAGATCCTGCACCGACGATGGTATGCAATTCGTCGATGAAAAGAATGACATCTCTGTTTTTTTCCAGTTCAGTCATGATGGCTTTCATGCGCTCTTCAAACTGTCCACGGTATTTGGTTCCTGCAACAAGGCTCGCCAGATCCAAAGTAATGACCCGTTTTCCG
>JADMKO010000110.1:8078-12470 GCA_015478785.1 Chryseobacterium sp.
AAAACCCTAGATACTTTTTTCTGATGAATCCGCAGAGCCAGACCTTCGGCAATAGCGGATTTACCAACACCCGGTTCTCCTATAAGCAAAGGATTATTTTTCTTTCTTCGGGAAAGAATCTGGGAAACCCGTTCTATTTCTTTTTCGCGGCCAATTACCGGATCCAATTTTCCGTCTCTGGCAAGCGAGGTAAGATCTCTTCCGAAATTATCCAGTGTCGGTGTTTTACTTTTTCCAGTACCGATATTGCCTGTTGGTTTTCTCATTTGGCCATACTCTTCCCTTTCTTCATCGTCGTCATATGCACTCATCTTCGGTTCTTCGCCGGAGTTTTTCATCATCATTTGGTATTCCTTGGAGACCTTTTCATAATCCACATCATAGGCTCCCAGAATATTGGTCGCCGGATCCTCGAATTTATACAAAATACCCAAAAGCAGGTGTACTGTATTGATTTCTGCAGAACGATATTGCCTGCATTCCAACTCAGAACGGCGGATGGCCTGATCTGCCATTTTAGTAAATGAAATTTTTTGTTTTTCTTCCGCCTGTGGATTGATAGTTGCCACGTTCATGGTTTCAATCTTTCTGCGAATTTGCGTAAGGTCAGCGTCCAAGTTCTGAAGGATTTCCTTGGCAGAGTTTTCTGTTTTTATAATACCTAAAAGCAGATGTTCCGTATTCAGGAATTCACTTTTCAGCCTGCGTGCTTCGTTTTTGCTGAGTTTGAATACTTGATCCAAACCATCTGAAAATTTATAATCCATAATAAAATCTCGTCTATTTATGAGGTGGAAATTGCTCCACCTTTTCACGGTGAATAAGTTACAAATTCTTTACCAAAAATAATTAATGACGATATGGCAGAAATATGAAAGGTGATCTTACTGAAAATGACTACATTTGCAACCCTAAAATTATCGATTATGAGTCCTGAATTGATCAGTTATATCGGGTATGGCGCATCGTTTTTTGTAGTACTTAGTTTCATCCTGAAAGATTTAAAAAAAGTCAGGATTGTCAACCTTATTGGATGCATTCTGTTTGTGATCTATGGCGTTTACAATGATCTGTTATGGCCTATTATTATTCCTAATGCCATTTTGGTGTTCATTCAAGCCTACCATCTGATCAAAAAAGATTAAATCCCGAAAAATCACAAAAACTTTTACTTATGAAAATTCTGGTGTCCGCATTCAGCAATCTTTATACCGATCAGCGCATAGAAAAAGTGTGCGACACCCTTCACCGAAACGGGTATAAGATTGAACTCATCGGCAATACCTGGGGTGGCGAACCGGAAATGAAAAGGCCGTATCCTTTTTTCAGAATACGCCATTCTCAAACCTCATTACGACGTGCTTATCTGGAATTTCAATTCAAACTTTATCGGGAACTTACAAAAAGAGCTGACAAAAACACCATCCTTCTCGCTAATGATCTGGATGCCTTACTTCCCAATTTCCTGATCGCAAAAAAACTGAACATCCCTTTGGTTTTCGACAGCCATGAAATTTTCACTGAAATGCCGGCTATTAAAGGAAGATTTACGCAAAAAATCTGGAAGAGTCTGGAGAAACAGCTGGTTCCCGGCACGAAATACATGATGACCGAAAGCCACAGCTATGCCGACTGGTTCCACGATGAATATGGAGTACAGCCGGTGGTGATAAGAAATATTCCAAAAAAAATTACAGAAACCATTGATATTCCCGAGAATAACCCGAAAATCATTTTGTATCAGGGAGCCATCAATCAATCCCGGGGAATTCCTCAGGCTATTCTGGCGATGAAGAATATAGAAAATGCCGTGTTCAAAATCATTGGTGACGGCCCTAAAAAAGAAGAATATGAAGCTCTTGCCCGGAAGGAAAACCTGGAAGAAAAAGTTATTTTCCTTGGGAAACTTCATCCGGATGCGTTGCGCCAAGTAACCCGTACTGCAGATGTAGGACTCAGCGTGGAGGAAAACGGAGGTGTCAGTTATTTGTATTCCCTGCCCAACAAAGTGGCAGATTATATCCAGTCGAAAGTGCCTTTGGTCATGATCAATTTTCCTGAAATGAAAAGGGTTTATAAGCAATTTAAAGTAGGAGGAATGATAGAAAATCATCATCCTGATACCATCTCCAAAGCCATCACTGCAGTTTTGGAAAAAGGAAGATCTTTTTATCAACCAGAATTGGAAAAAGCGGCGGAAGAATTATGCTGGGAAAAAGAAGAGCCTAAAATACTCGCCCTCTTTCAACAGGTAGAAAAGGAAAACTTTCATTAATTTTGCAGCATGACAATCAAAGAAAAGCAGCAGGAAATCATTGATGATTTTGAGTTTCTGGACGACTGGGAGCAAAAATACGAATACATCATTGACCTCGGAAAACAACTGAAAGGATTGCCGGAAGACCGGAAGACGGACGAAAACCTCATTAAAGGCTGCCAGTCGCAAGTATGGATTGACGCCTCGTATAAAGACGGAAAACTTATTTTTGATGCAGACAGCGACGGGATTCTTCCGAAAGGCATCGTATCGCTGTTGGTTTCCATATACAGCGGGCACACAACTGCTGAAATTCTGGATTCTGATTTTGATTTCATTGCAGAAATCGGCCTTCAGGAATTCCTGTCTCCTTCCCGCGCCAATGGATTGATGGCCATGACCAAGCAAATTAAATTTTACGCCGTAGCCTATCAGTTGAAATCTTGACAAAAATCCTCACATACCGGTTTTCCGCTTTTGGCGACGTAGCTATGGCCGCTTTGGTCATTCGTGAATTTCTGGAACAGAATCCTGAAGTGGAACTCATCATGGTTTCCCGGGAACATTTTGCCGATCTTTTTAAAGCAATTCCCAGGTTGACATTTAAAGGAATAAGCCTGGATGATTATAAAGGGATTTTCGGCATGCACAAACTGGCTAAAGAACTGGCCACGGAATTCAGCCCCGATGTGGTCGCGGATCTTCATGATGTGATTCGCACCAAAATCTTGAAAAGAATTTTCAGAGAAAAAGGATACAAAGTATCTGTTATTGATAAAGGAAAAGAGGAAAGAGAAATCCTGACCGATGTGTGGAATCTTGACAAAAAACCGATTCGTTCTACTGTGGAGAAATACGCCGATGTATTCCGTAATTTAGGTTTTCCCGTTGCACTTTCGCACGAATTCAGAATTCAACAGGTTCAGAAATCCGGAATTGGCCTGGCTCCTTTTGCACAACATCATGGCAAGATGCTGCCTTTAGAAAAAAGCTATGAACTCGCAAGAATTCTGGCCAAAAAACATTCACTTTTTTTCTTTGGCGGAGGCAAAAACGAAACGGAAATTCTGGAAGAATGGCAACATAAAATTCCGAATACCACTAATCTGGCGGGCAAACTCACCCTACAACAGGAACTTCAGAAAATCGCAGAATTAGAGATAATGATCTCCATGGATTCTGCCAATATGCATTTGGCCAGCCTTGCAGGAACCCGATGTATTTCCGTTTGGGGATCTACGCATTACTTTGCGGGATTTCTGGGTTATGGACAGAAAATTGAAGATGTAGTACACGTAAAAGACCTTACTTGCAGGCCTTGCTCCATTTTTGGCGACAAAGAATGTTACCGTGGCGACTATGCCTGCCTGGAAGAAATTGATATCCAACAAATCATCGAGAAAATACAACCTGAGGAACAGTAATTCGCTGAAAATTAAATAATTTTAGAAGATTCATTTTAATTTTTCCGACGACCTGAGTTACTTTTTTCAAAATATTTCCATACATCCTACAAAAAGGGAACAATGATAAAGATCTCAAAAGCGCATTCTATATTACTTTATTGTTTAAAATAACCTATAACCAAGCATTATAGAGAAGGAATTGCCATGAATATTTGAAATTCTTTTATATAACGAATATTGGGCTGAAATTGAAAATTTGTTTTGGAATGTATAACCGGCTCCAAATTTAGTGGTGGATGTAATTATGGGATTAAATTCATTTCCATCCAACATATAAGGAGGCGCCTTAGGATCAGTATTGATCTGGTTAAGTTCAATTCTATCCGTCACTTTTAAAGGAACTATAACACCAAAGGAACCCTCAATAAAGATTCGGGAGTCAGGACTGATGAAAAAATATCGTCTTGCGCCTATGGGTAGTTCTAGGAAATAATATTGACTCTCAGTATACACTTCAAAATCATAACTATAAGACCGGACAATGGTACCGGTAGAGGGAGCCCATCCAGCTTCATATTTATCATTATAAACACTGTAGTGGGTTTTCGAATAGGTATTATTATAAATTTGTAAATTAGGAGAAACATGAATTGACCAGTTATCATTATTAAATGGCAATATGCCTTCGAACTCTACTCCAATGGCAAATGATGCCTGAAAGGCCGGATC
>JADMKO010000110.1:12480-18281 GCA_015478785.1 Chryseobacterium sp.
CCGGATCAGTGCTAAATGAGTGAGGTACAGCGGCATCCCCTGCTAACCTTAAGAAATTTATGTCCTTGGAGAAATTATTAAAACTTACCCCACTCTGGATTTTTAAATTATACTTTGGCATCCCACTTTTGACAATTGTATAGTCTGTAAAATTACTGAATGTACATTTATTATAATTTCTAAAAAAAGACAACATGTCCTTCTTCACATACGCTATCTTTTTAATTCTGGCAGCATTGTCTCCACACTCTAATTCATTAATCAATTCAGTGCGAAACCAATTGTCTTTGTAATTTTTGATTCCTTCTAAATATTCTTTAAATAAGAGTTGTTTTATTTCCCCATCGTCTTTCTGATAGAAAAATATTGTATTGATATTATATAATGAAGCTTTGCCTTCGATAAGAACTCTTAACACAACACTTTGCTCAACAGGTGCTACTTCTTTTCTTTTGGCATTAAAATCAACCATCACGGTAGCTTTTTTATAGTAGTGGGGAGTATCATAGATACGAAAGGCCTTCATCTTCCTGAAATCAATAGTTTCTACATTAGATTCATCTGAAAGTTTGTATTCAATTTGATTGGGAATGTTAGCCCAGTCGTAATTTTTTATCAGGCATTCAGTCTTATTATTATTGGCGTCTATAAAATAACCATTAACAAAATTGGTCTGGCTATAATAATATGTTGACATCATAATTCCTAAGAAGAATAAAAGTTTTTTCATGGTTTTTTATTTTTTACAAACGTAACTATTTTTAGGTCTCCAGACAACTATTTGACGGAAAACCAAGGTTTAATTTTTTGAAAAAAGGTCCTAGTATATTATAAATTATAAGAATCTGTCAAATATCAGTTTCGGATATTCTCAAAATCCGGCGTCGTATTCAAATCTTTTGTAACTTTATTTTCCGGAAAAATAAATGAACCAGCTATCTTTTTCCCCCTTCTTCTGAATCATTAAAACCATCATATTATGAATGCACATACCCAAGATTTACGCAATGTGGTTTTGCTCGGCCATTCGGACAGCGGCAAAACCACGCTCATAGAGACCATGCTGTATGAAGGAGGAGCCATAAAACGCCGCGGAACCGTAGAAAGCCGGAATATGGTCGGCGATTTCACCGATATTGAACATGAAAAAAAGAAAACTATTTTTTCACACCAAATGTTCGTGAACTGGAGAAACAACAAAATCAACATGATTGATACTCCGGGATTTGACGATTTCGTAGGTGAAGTGATCGCCTCACTTAAAGTGGCAGATACCGCTTTGATTGTACTGAATGCAGCTTCCGGAGTTGAAGTAGGAACAGAGCTGGTTTGGGAATATGTGGAACAATACCGCACGCCGGCGATTTTTGTGATCAATCAAATGGATCATCCGAAAGCGGATTTTGAGACCACTTTGTCTCAGGCGAAAGAAAGATTCGGACCGAAAGTGATACCCATTCAATATCCTTTGAATTCCGGTGAGAAATTCAATCAGATTATTGATGCCCTGAGAATGGTGATGTATCAATTTCCGGCAGAAGGTGGAAAACCTGAGAAGAAACCCATCCCCGAAAGCGAGATGGAAAAAGCAAATGCCATGCACAATGCTCTGGTAGAAATTGCCGCCGAAAATGAAGAAGGTTTGATGGAAAAATATTTTGAAGAAGGAAACCTCAGTGAAGAAGAATTAGCGAAAGGACTTACCATTGCGTTGGCACATCAGCAGTTTTTCCCTGTTTTCGCAGCATCCGGACTGAAAGATATGGGAAGCGGCAGAATCATGGGATTTATTGATGACATTGCACCATCGCCTCTGGACAGGCCAAAGCGCAAGATGCAAGACGGCACTGAATTGGCTTGCGATGCAAGCGACAAAACAACCGTTTTCATTTATAAAACCACTTCCGAACCTCAGGTGGGGCAGCTTTATTACTTCAAAGTTCTGAGCGGAATCCTGAAACCGGGAGATGAACTCGTGAACGTTGAAAACGGCGAAACCGAAAGAATTTCACAACTCTTTATTGCTGAAGGAAAAGAAAGAATTCCTGTGCCGCAGCTAGAAGCCGGAGATCTGGGGGTGACCGTAAAACTAAAATCTGCCCATACCAACAACACCCTGAACACCAAAGGAACTGACCGAAAAGCACGTCACATTGAATTCCCGGAAAGCCGCATCAGAAAAGCAGTATATGCAGAAAGTACTTCCGAAACAGAAAAACTTTTTGCCGCTCTTAATAAAATACGGGAAGAAGATCCTACCCTGAAAATAGAAATAGATCACGATACCCATGAAGCCGTGCTTGGCGGACAAGGGCAGCTTCATCTGGAATTGGTACAGCAAAGACTCGAAAAGGAGTTCGGAGTGAAAATGCAAATGAAAAATCCTAAAATTTCCTATCGGGAAACCATCACTGGAATAGCTGATGCAGATTACCGCCATAAAAAACAGTCGGGTGGAGCCGGACAATTCGGAGAAATATATCTAAAAATAGAAAATTATTACGAGGGAATGGAAGAACCTTCCGGCATGAATATCCGACAAAAAACAATGGAAGAACTTCCTTGGGGCGGAACCTTAGCCTTTTACTGGTGCATCGTTGGCGGTGCCATTGACAGCCGGTATATTGGTGCAATTAAGAAAGGAATCATGTCACAAATGAAAAACGGACCATTAACCGGTTCGCCCTGCCAAAACATTCGGGTGTGCGTCTATGACGGAAAAATGCACAGTGTAGACAGCAATGACATTTCCTTTCAGCTGGCTGCTGCAGGTGCGTTCAGAGAAGCTTTTCAGCAGGCAAAACCTGAACTTCTGGAACCGGTGTATCACCTGGAAATCCTCTGTCCGGATGAAGCAACAGGTGAAGTAATGGGAGATCTGCAAACCCGGAGAGCCATCATTTCCGGAATGGACAGCGAAGGAAGTTACCAGAAAATCATGGCAGAAGTACCGTTGGCAGAATTGGATGATTATGGTTCTACGTTGCGATCCATTTGCGGAGGCAAAGCCAAGTTTACCATGAAACAGTCGGGATATCAGCTTGTTCCTGCCAATATCCGCCAGGAACTTGTGAAAAAACATGCTATTGAAAAAGCGGAAGCATAAGAGTCTGTTTAAATTTTATAAAATAATTCAGTGACGGTTTCCACCATTCCGAATGAATGTTGGCTGACGAATTCTCTATTCGAAATTAAAGTCAGCGTGCAGAAGGGAAGTGTGAAACCGTCGCTTTTTTAGTCCGGGTAGGCTTTTGTTTTCTTTCAGTGAAAAGATGTATCTTTGCCGACGAGAAATAAAGGGGTGCTGTAAAAAGCTGAGATCATACCCGATGAACCTGGAACAGGTAATGCTGTTTAGGGATTATCCCAACCGTAAACATTGCGGATACGGACAAGTATATCTTTTTGAACCCCTTTTATTCCAATAAATTTTAACCTTAAAAATTTAAAAGAATGAAAGGATTGTTTTTTTTAGGGCTGTGTGCAGGCCCGTTCTATTTTGCACAAACATTTCCACAGGATTCCCTGAAAGTTCAGGAAATACAGGAAGTAACTTTTACGAAGCGGCTTCCCATTGCCAAAGAAATCATCAATGTTGAAAGAAATCTAGGCTACAAAAATCTGGGGCAGGATCTTCCGATTCTTCTTAAAAACCAAACCTCCGTCGTAGCAACTTCAGATGCCGGAAACGGAATCGGCTACACAGGATTCAGAATCCGGGGTGTTAGCGGAACTTCCATTAACGTTATGATGAACGGAATTCCTTACAACGATTCCGAATCGCAGGGAACTTTTTTCGTGAATGTGCCTGACCTAACCAGTTCTGCATCACAAATTCTGATTCAAAGAGGAGTAGGAACTTCTTCGAACGGCGTTTCGGCTTTCGGAGCCAGCGTGAATGTCATTTCCAAAGATCCGGAAAAGGAGTTTTATGTAAAATCCGATAACAGTTTCGGATCGTTCAATACGTACAAATATGCCGCGGAAATAGGATCGGGAAAGTTTTGGAACAACCGCCTTTCCATCATGGGCAGATATACTGGAATCCATTCCGACGGGTATATTGACCGTGCTTCCTCAGATTTGCATTCGTACAATTTCACTGCATTATTTGAGGAAAATAAAACGCGGCTGCGCCTGCTGGCTTTTGGTGGAAAAGAAAAAACATACCAATCCTGGAACGGCATCGACAGAGAAACCTGGCAAACCAATCCTACTTTTAACTATTCCGGAGCGATCTACGATGCGAATTGGGAAAATATCGTTGATTTTTATGATAATGAAACCGATAATTACCGGCAAAACCACTTTCAGCTTCTTTGGAACCAGAACTTCGGAACGCATTGGGATCTAGAAACCACGCTGCATTATACCAAAGGAAAAGGATATTATGAAAATTACAAGCAGGAAGACCGCTTCTCCAAATATAATCTTGCCAATCAAGGAACCGCAAGCCGAACCGATTTCATCAGGAAAAAATGGCTTGATAATGATTTCTACGGAATGGTTTCTACCCTTTACGGAAAGTTTGACGACCTGAACCTGCAACTGGGCGTAGTAGGAAATCAATATTACGGAAGACATTTCGGACGTGTCAGCGGCGTGTTTTTACCTGAAATTACAGATCATGAATATTACCGGAACAATGCAGTGAAAAATGAAATTTCCGGTTTTGCCAAAGCGGTATACCAATGGAATCAGCTGGAGTTTTTCGGAGACCTGCAATTGCGGAATATCGGGTATGACAGCCATATTGTAACCGCCGGTGATGATGAAGGTTTAGATGTGAATAAAAAATGGAATTTTTTCAATCCTAAAGCCGGAATCAGCTACAGAATTCCCTCAGGAAAAATATTTTTTTCTTATGCACTTGCGCACAGGGAACCAACCCGGGACGATCTGCAGGCAGATCCGGACACACGCCAAGAGCAGCTTCATGATTTTGAACTGGGCCTGGAAAAGCAGATCGGAACACGGGCTTCCGTTACTGCCAATGCGTATTATATGAACTATAAAGATCAGCTGGTTCTCTCGGGAGTGATCAATAATATCGGCGAATTTATCCGAGAAAATGCCGATGAAAGTTACAGAATGGGAATTGAATTAGGCGCACTCTGGAAAGTAACCGATCAACTTGAGGCGAATGCCAACCTGACTTTGAGCAGAAATAAAATAAAATCCCTGAATTCGCAGGACGAGAACGGGACACCTCTGGTTCTGAAAGATACCGATATTTCTTTTTCACCCGCCATTTTGTCTAATTTGAGGATTCAATATCAGGCAACACCGCGGTTTTCTGTCGGTCTTTCCAGCCAGTATGTCGGGGAACAATACCTCAACAATACCGCCAGCAAAACATTGAAACTGGACGCGTATTTTACTTCGGATTTCAATGCACAATATACGCTGCCACTCAGAAAAACAGAACTTCAGCTTAAGTTTCTGTTGAACAATATTTTTGATCAGAAATACATCAACAATGGCTATGTGTATGGCACCGATCCGTATTATTTCCCACAAGCAGGAATTAATTTTATGCTGGGCATGAGCGTCACCTTCAGATAAGAAGCTGTAGATCAACAACAAGGTTCCTTTCGGGGAGCCTTTTGTTTTTGATTAAAATAAATTAAATTTGCCCAACATGAATATTTCAGCCGATATACTTGATTTTGTGAAAGAAAACGGAAAAGCTCCGGTTCCGGGATTTGGAATCTTTTCTTTTGAAAGCACCGCAGCCCAACTGAATTCTGACACCAAAACACTGTTGCCGCCAGCGGGACGTATTGTTTTTGAAAGCGATA
>JADMKO010000111.1 GCA_015478785.1 Chryseobacterium sp.
CAGAATCATAAATTCCGTCTACCCGTGTTCCTTTCAGGATTACATCCGCCCCAATTTCTATTGCACGCAGGGTTGCCGCAGTATCAGTGGTAAAATAAGGATTACCCGTTCCGGCTCCGAAGATCACTACCCTTCCCTTTTCTAAATGACGAACTGCTTTTCTTTTGATAAACGGCTCGGCCACTTTGTCCATTTCAATCGCACTTTGCAACCTCGTAAAAACTCCGGCATCTTCCAAAGCGCCTTGCAATGCCATTCCGTTGATTACTGTCGCCAGCATTCCCATATAATCTCCCTGTACTCTGTCCATTCCTTTAGCTGCGCCGGCAACGCCCCGGAAAATATTGCCGCCACCAATAACGATGGCGACTTCGCAACCTTCCTCCACTACTTTTTTTATTTCTTGCGCATATTCTTTCAAACGGTCGTTATCAATACCATACGGTAGGTTTCCCATCAATGCTTCGCCGCTCAGTTTCAGGAGGATTCTTTTGTACTTCATGTTATACAAGATTAATTGCAGTAAATTATGCGGTGCAAATATAATGAAAAGCCGCACATTTTTTAAAGATTTGAATTTAAGATGAAATAATTTGTTAAAAATTTTGATAAGTTTTAAAAAGGATTATTTTTGCATTACATAATTCTGCGTTGAAGAAAATTTACCTTTCATTGCTTTTACTTTCCGTAGGGACAGCGCAAGCGCAAGTCGGCGAAAATGTATATCCTTTTCTCAATCTTCCCGTTTCTGCAAGGCAAGCTGCTTTGGGAGGCGATGCGATTTCGATCATGGACAAGGATGTCAATTTTGCTGCGGTTAATCCTGCTTTATTGAATCCAGACATGCATAAGCAGGTTTCTGTGAATGCAGCAAGTTACCTCGCCGGTTCCACTTACGGAACCTTGAATTATGGGCACGTATTCGAAAATGGACACATGATTACTGCGAATGCCCGGTATATGGACTATGGAAAAATGCCACGAACCGATGAGGCTGGTTTTCAGAATGGAGAATTTGGGGCTTTCGACGCCGCCCTAGGTGCAGGATATGCCTATCATTTTGAAAAAGAATGGACTATTGGAGCTGGTGTTCAAGTCATTAATTCCAAAATTGACAATTATACTTCCATGGCCGTCGCAGGAACCATCGGTGTAACTTATCATTTGGATAAAACGAACGAAACCCTTGCTTTGGCAGCAAGAAATTTCGGTTATCAATTCAAAACTTTCGATGGAACAAGGGAAAATCTTCCTTTCAGAATAGACCTTGGCTACACCAAAATTTTAAAGAAATTTCCTGCAGCACTCACTATTACAGCACACGATCTTCAACAATTTAATATTTCTTCGGAACTGGATCTCAATGGACAGGAAGTAGGCTTTACCAGAAAAATTATGGATCATTTCTCTTTCGGTGCTGAACTTTTTCCCGAGAGTTCTTTCAGAATAAGATTGGGTTATAATGTGAAAAGAGGCAGTGAACTTGCCGTGTTGGACCAACGGAGTTTTGCCGGACTTTCAGCAGGTTTCGGGATCAGGTTCAATGCATTTGTCATCGATTATTCTCATATCAGGTATCACAGTGCTTCCAATGTGAATATGTTGGGAATTTCTATTGATATCAGTGGAAACCGATTCGATTAATTCCGTTTTCTTAGGTTTTTCAATTTAAAATACGAACTTTGTAGAATGAGAAAGCCAGTAATTGCCATTGACGGATTCTCTTCTACAGGGAAAAGCTCTATTTCTAAAGCTATTGCCGAAAAGCTGGGCCTTATTCACATGGATACCGGAGCTTTATATCGGGGAATTACCTTTTTTGCATTGCAGTGTTGTAAAAATGAAAACGAAAAAATCGATTTACAGAAACTGATTAGCAATCTAAATAAAATCAATCTGGAATTTAGAGAAGACAATGGAATGCTGGTTCTTTTCCTGAATAATACAGACATTTCGTCCGAAATTCGAATTCCGGAAATTTCTGAAAATGTAAGCTTGATTGCCACACTTCCTGAAGTTCGGGATTTCCTGCTGCACACCCAGCGGTCTATTGCCGAGAAAGGCGGCGTCATCATGGATGGCAGAGATATCGGATCTATCGTATTGCCGAATGCAGACTATAAATTTTTTCTCACAGCCAGTATTGATGAACGCACCAAAAGGAGACATCTGGAACTTTTGTCATTAGGAATCGAAACAGATGCTGTGTCAGTAAAAGAGAATCTGATCCTGAGAGATAAAACCGATAGCGAACGAACGGTAGCACCTCTTATACAGGCGAAAGACGCCATTCTGATTGACAATTCGGAACTTACTAAAACAGAAACGATCCAGCTGATACTGTCACATATTAAAACTTTTAACAATATTTAAGACAGATGACATTCTTTTGGTATATTAATTGTAATTTTACTCAGCAGATACTCAATTACAATAACTTAAAAATCAAAATAAAATGTCAAAAAGAAGCAACAACACATCTGCTGTATTAGCAGGATTATTAGCAGGAGCTGCTGCTGGTGTAATTCTTGGGATGCTGTACGCGCCTGAAGAAGGGAAAGAAACAAGAAAAAAAATTAAGGATAAAGCAAACGATCTGAAAGATCAGGCAACCGACCAGTACGGAAAACTTTCTGAAAAAGCGAAAGAAACCTACCAAGATGTTTCTGAAAAAGTAAAAGACCAGTACGGAAATATTTCATCTACCTTCAAAGAAACTGCCAGCAATGTAGCGAGCACCGTAAAGGAAGGTTACGGAAAATATAAAGATCAGGCTGTAGCACAGGCAACGGATGTTGTAAAAGATGTGGAATCAGAACTGGACGGACTAAAGAGATAAAGTATCCTCACAGATCAAACAAAAAGGAACGAAAAGTTCCTTTTTTTATAACTTAAAACAAAAAACCATGTTGGACATATTAAAAGATTATGCTTCCCAGAGAATAGACCTTTTGAAAATGGAAGCAACAGAAAAAACTTCTGTTACAGCCGGAACCATTACCATTATTGTACTTCTGTCAGTCTGTATGCTGTTTTTTCTCATATTGTTGAATATAGGTTTAGGATTACTGATAGGATATTACCTCGGAAATTATGCTTACGGAATTCTGATCATGGCGGGTTTTTACCTGCTTGTGATGCTGATCATCTTCCTGAGTAAAAAAACGCTTAAAACTTTAGTAGCCAATAAAATAATACAATCTCTAAACGACTGATATGTCTTATAAATATAACAGCCTCGATGAACTTCGCAGAAAAAAGGAACTTCTGAAAAAGGAAATTGCCGATAAAGAAGATCTGCTCACTTTTGATAACGCAAAAAGAAGTCTAAGTGCCTTCACTAATGGTTATACCGACCAATTCCTGAAAGAAGAACTGGATGAGCAAGGCGAAAAAAAGATCACTTTTAAAAAGAATGAAATTGTGCGCCGCATCACGGGAGAAGTCAGGAATCAAATTATAAGCAAAAGCACTTTCTTGAGTATTGCGGATACTGCGATAAAAGGAGGCGTTGTAGACAATGCTTTAAAACTGGGAGCAGTCGCATTTGTAGGAAATTTTGCCAAAAAAAATATCAAAAGTTCTAGTTGGAAAAAAAAGCTTTTGGGCATTGCTCTGATTTATATTGCGCCATTTGCGCTCCGTTTTATCAGAAAAAAACTTGAAGAATATCAGAAAAATAAAAGTGTTTCCAGTATGGAACAACTTATTTAAAAAAACAAAACCGTTTCTGCAAATCAGAAACGGTTTTCTTATTCTGTTTAATGGTATTTTAATTCGCAATCCATTGGGTGAAGAAAGTTTTCACCTTTTCCAGATCGTAGCCATTTCCGTCTTCCAAAACAGCACTGTCCTGAGTGTGGATTAATTTTCCGTTTTTATCCAAAACAATAAAGACGGGATAACCATACTTATCGCCCGGATTTCCATATCTGTTGAATACTTTTTCGTTTTTATTTTTCGGCGAATAATTCAGATGATAATACAGATAATGATCATCTGTCAGTTTTTTCAGTTCTGGAGTTTTTTGAACAAAATCATTAAATCGCAAACACCAGATACACCAATTTCCTCCCGCTTGTAAAATGATATTTTTATTTTCTGCCTGCGCCTGTTTGATGAGCGACTCTATTTTTTCCTCAGCATTTTCATCTTCCCGATAAGGTTTGTCCAATTTGGCTTTTTCCTGTTCCTGAATCTTTTTTCGCTCCGCTTTTACCGCTGCACTATCCGATAGTGACATCACAGAATCTTTGGAAACATATTGATCTGCACTGTTTTCTGTTTTTTGTGAACAGGAAATTAAAAGACTGGAGATCATTAGCGAAAACGCAAGGTGAATTTTTTTCATAATAATGCAAATTACAATAAGATTTTATGCCTGCAAAAAGTTTTCCAATCTTTTTAATATCGCTACATTTGCAACAGTTTATGGAACTCTTTTTTAGGATTATACTGCTGTTTTCGAGACTTTCGCTGAGGGTACTCTATTTATTTTCTGATATTATTTTCTTTTTCTTATTCTACATTATCGGCTACCGTAAAACTGTGGTAATGAACAATTTGAAAAATTCTTTTCCTGAAAAGACGACTTCAGAATTAAAAAAAATCAAGAAAAAATTTTATATTAATTTCTCCGATTATCTGGTGGAGACGCTCAAATCCTTCACCGTTTCCAGTACGGAACTTAAAGTAAGAGTGCAACACCTGAACCAAGATGTTTTTCGAAATGCTAAAAAAGAGGGCAGAAATGTCATCATGCTCACTGGCCACGTTTTCAATTGGGAATGGTTCACCGCTTTGGCTACCAATCTTCCTCAGGAAAACAGCCATCCTGTTTACCGTAAAATGCAGAGCCAGTTTTGGGAAAAAAAACTGAAAATGATCCGAAACTCTCACGGAAATCAAGCTTTAGAAGCGAGAGAAGTGGTGAAACACATGCTGCGGTCTCCTAATGATGGCAACTCGATTTATATGTTTGTGGCAGACCAGACGCCGCACGTTTCTGAAGTGAGCTACGGACTGAAATTCCTGAACCAGAAAACACCGGTATTTGTGGGATATGATAAGCTGGCGGCCAAGATGGATTTGGTTTTCGTGTATTGCGATGTGAAGAAAGTGAAAAGAGGATACTATCAAGTCAATTATTATCGTGTAGAACCGGAAAATGAAAAGTTTGAAAAAAATGAAATCGTAAAAAAATTCCATCAGCTTCTGGAAAATTCTATCCGCAGAAGGCCCGACAATTATCTCTGGAGCCACCGAAAATGGAAATACGCTCACGCTATTAAAAAATACGATGAATAAATGAACCGACTGGCTATTGCAATATTGAATTGGAACGGAAGAAAATGGTTGGAACAATTTCTTCCCGTCGTCGTTCAGCATTCCCCGGAAGCAGATATTTATATTATTGACAATGCTTCCGAAGATGATTCTGTCACTTTTGTTGAGAATAATTTCCCTTCAGTAAGGGTTATTCAGAATTCCAAAAATGAAGGTTTCGCTGCGGGTTACAATTCAGGATTAAAAAATATAGAAGCAGAAATTTATTGTCTTCTGAATTCTGATGTAGAAGTTACCCAGAATTGGATTCCACCGATGATGGCTCTTTTTGATTCAGACCAATCTATTGCTGCTGCTCAACCTAAAATCCTCTCTTATCACAACAGAAATTTCTTTGAATACGCAGGTGCTGGAGGAGGTTTTATTGATAACCTGGGATTTCCTTACTGTCGAGGCAGAATTTTTAATTCTATCGAAGAAGATAAAGGACAATATGATGATGAAACGGAAATTTTCTGGGCTTCCGGCTGTTCACTCTTTATCCGGAGTAAAGATTTCCAGGAACAGGGCGGTTTCGATGAACGTTTTTTTGCCCATCAGGAAGAAATAGATTTGTGCTGGCGGTTGAAAAATTCGGGAAAAAAAATCATGTACACAGGAAAATCTGCTGTGTATCACGTTGGCGGAGGAACGCTCAGCGATCAGAATCCGGAGAAAACTTTTTTGAATTTTAGAAATAATCTCTCAATGATGCTGAAGAATCTCCCTTTTCCGAAATTACTTTGGCTCTTGTTTTTCAGGCTCAGTCTTGATGGAATTGCAGGAGTTCAATTTGCATTCAAGCATGGATTTTCGCATCTCTGGGCTGTAGTGCGTTCTCACGTTGGGTTTTATGCACAGCTTCCCGAAACCTGGCGGCGCAGACAAAAACATCAGATTAAAAAATATTATCAGGAAAAATGGCTGGTTTTCAAACATTTTCTTTGAAACCTTAATCTTTGTAAAACGGTTTTAGTATTTTTATATCTTCAGGTATAAAAAAATGAAAATTGATCTTTACCATATTGCCATCATCATTATTCTGGTCACCTTATTTTTAGGATTGATTATCTATTTTTTTCAGCAAAAATTTTTTTTTCATCCTGAAAAACTTCCTCCTGATTTTAAATTTGCCTACGACCAACTCACCGTTGAAGAATTGGAAGCTGAGACGGAACCTGGCGTCAAAATCAGCTACCTTCATTTCAAATCTGAGAACACAAAAGGCATTGTTTTTTACCTCAAAGGAAATACGAAAAGTATCAAAGGTTGGGGGAAATTCGCCATTGATTTTACACGGTTAAAATATGATGTCATCATGTTGGATTACAGAGGTTTTGGAAAAAGCACTGGCAAACGTACTTCAGACGGGTTGAAATATGATATTCAGTTTGTTTATAATCTTGTAAAACAGCAAGTTCCAGAGGAAAGAATTATTGTTTACGGGAGGAGCATCGGTACAGGTCTTGCTTCCATGTTGGCTGCAAATAATAATCCGAGGCTTTTGATTCTCAACTCTCCTATTTACAGCCTTGAACGTGCAGTAAACCGATACTTACCCTGGCTACCCGCAAAGTATTTTATTCGTTTTAATTTGCCCACTTACAAGTATTTGAGAAAGGTTCACTGTCCGATAAAAATCATCCATGGAAGCGACGACAAGCTGGTTCCCGTAAAAACCGCTATAGAACTTTCGGAAATTCAGCCGGAAAATACAAGGCTTTATATTATTTTAAAGGCCGGACATATTGATGTTCATAAGTTTAAAGAATATCATAAAGTTTTAGATGAAATATTTGAAGACATTGAAGAACCTGAACGTGAAATTAATTATCAGCATACGAGTTTAAATATCAACCACAGAAATTAAAAAGTTTACCATTTAAATGACCAAAATCTTGCATTATCTCCAGGAAAAAATCGTCTTTTTGCCCGTTAAATTACCGGATGATTATGTTTTTGATTTTCCTTTAGATTTCAGGGAACATGTATTCCGGACTCCGCACAATGGAAAAATAAATGCATTGCATTTCAAAGTCGAAAATCCAAAAGGAGTAATACTTTACTATCATGGCAATGCAGATAATTTGGTACGTTGGGGAAAAATTGCCTCTGAATTCACCAGGTTTAGGTATGATGTTTTTGTGATGGATTATAGACAATATGGAAAAAGCACAGGTCCGCGAAAAGAAAACTATCTTTTTTCGGATGCACAGTTTTGCTATAATTTCCTGAAAGAAATTTACGGCGAAGAAAATATCATTGTTTATGGCAGAAGTTTGGGCGGAAGTTTTGCTGTGAAAATGGCTGCTGATAATGAGCCTCAGCAACTGATTTTAGAATCGACATTTTACAATCTTCAGGATATCGCCAATCGTTGGCTTCCCTACTCCACGACGGAAAAAATATCGCCCAAAATGGCCTATCATTTCCTTTCCAACGAGAATATTACAGCCGTCAACTGCCCTGTTTATCAATTTCATGGTAATAAGGATTTAGTAGTTCCATTAAAATCCGGAAAGAAATTATTTGAGGTATTACAGGAAGAAAAACCAGATTTAGAGAAAAAATTTATCGAAATAAAAGGCGGCAGCCATGATGATCTGATGAAATTTAAAGAATTTAACCACGAAATACAAAGAATACTTTAATGATGGATTTTTGTGCTGTGGATTTTGAAACGGCCAATCATGACCGCAGTTCGGCTTGTGAAATGGGCATTTGTGTAGTAGAAAACGGAGAAATTGTTGAAACCAAAACCTGGTTGATAAAACCGCCACAATTCCCTTATTTCAACAGGCATCACGTCGCTGTACACGGCATTTACCCGGAAGACGTGCAGGATGCTCCCACTTTCGATGAAATCTGGTATGAAGCCGAAAGTTTACTTTATGGTAATCTGATGATTGCTCATAATGCTGGTTTTGATGCCGGTGTTCTTCGGGGTTGTTTAGATTATTACGGACTTTTCAGGCCTAAATTAAAATACTTATGCTCTGTTCAGTTAGCCCGAAAATCGTGGAAAGGACTTCCTAGTTATGGACTGAAAAATCTGGCTACAATTCATCAGATAAATTTCAATCACCACCGGGCCGGGGATGATGCAGAAGCGTGTGCAAAACTGTCAGTTCTGGCTTTCAATCGATTGATGCTTACCCGAAACGACGAAATTAATGAGGTTCTGAAAAAGAACTTGAAAGAACTTTAAAATTAATTGGATAAAACAGGAGCCATCAGATTGAATCGCGGTATATCAATTTCAAAGCCCAGATCATCCACACTCGTTTTTACAAAATATTTTCCGCTCATACTCCCTACACCGGAGCGCAACATGACATTAGAAAAATAGGTAAATTGCTGTCCAGGCTCTATTTCAGGGGTAAGTCCGATAATACCATTTCCATTGACTTCGGTAAACCCAAACCCAACATCGTAAATGAGCCATTTTCTTCTCAGTACGACGATAGATTCCTGGCTCAGATTCTCAATGGTAATATGATATTTAAAAACGAACCGATTATCAGACGGAAAACTATTCTTGATGTCGTATTCCGGAATCACTGAAACCTTAATCTGGAAAGTAGTTTTCGAGAACATAGTATTTTTTTTACTCTGTATACAAAAATCCCGCCTTTTTGAGACGGGATACTATATTGAGAGTTAATTGAGGTTAAAGTTCCAGAGCTTTTCTTTCATCGCCATCCATCAGAATTTCCACTGGATTGTCGATTCCTTCCTTAACTGCTACCAGAAATCCTACACTTTCTCTTCCGTCAATAATTCTGTGATCGTAAGACATGGCAACATACATCATCGGATGAATTACCACTTCACCATTCACGGCAATGGGCCTTTGAATAATATTGTGCATTCCGAGGATTGCAGATTGCGGTGGATTAATAATCGGTGTAGAAAGCATGGAACCGAAAACGCCTCCGTTTGTAATGGTGAAGGTTCCGCCGGTCATTTCGTCAACGGTAATTGTTCCTTCTCTTACTTTATCGGCCAGCATTTTGATATTGGTTTCTACTCCTCTGAAAGACATGTTTTCAGCATTTCTCATCACAGGAACCATCAGTCCTTTCGGCCCGGAAACTGCGATAGAAATATCACAAAAATCATAATTTATTTTGAAATCTCCGTCAATGGAGGCATTTACGTCAGGATACATTTGCAATGCTCTCGTCACAGCTTTGGTGAAAAAGGACATAAATCCTAATCCAATGCCGTGTTTGGCAGCAAATTCATCTTTGTATTGTTTTCTGATTCTGAAAATTTCAGACATATCTACCTCGTTGAAGGTGGTCAGCATCGCCGTGTCGTTTTTCACTGAAACCAAACGCGTTGACAGCTTTCTTCGAAGCATCGAAAGCTTAGTAGTCGTTTGTGCTCTGGATCCGCTTGTTCCGGGAGTTCCCATGGCAGGAACTGAAGCCGTTTCCGCATCTGCTTTGGTGATTCTTCCGTCTCGTCCTGTACCGGAAACCTGAGAAGTGTCCATTCCTTTTTCGTCAAGAATTTTTTTCGCAGCTGGAGACGGTGTCCCTGTAGCATAAGTAGCCTGTGTTTTCGGCTCCTCTTTTTTTGCTTCAGGTTTTGGAGTTTCAGCTGGTTTTTCATCAGATTTTGAGGCCGGTTTCTCTTCTGCCGCCCCTTCTGGTTTTTTACCTTCTCTGTCGATGAGGCAAACTACCTGGCCTACCTGTACCAGTTCGCCTTCTTCCGCTTTCAGGGTGATGATTCCACTTTCTTCCGCTGGAAGTTCTAGCGTTGCTTTATCAGAATCCACTTCGGCAATCGGCTGATCTTTTTCTACATAATCTCCGTCTTTTACAAGCCAGGTGGCAATTTCGACTTCTGTAATCGATTCTCCCGGCGAAGGGACTTTCATTTCTAATATTGACATATCTGGAATTTTGCTTTTACAATACAGTTTCTTGTATTACTTTTATGAAAAAATTGAAAGTGCTAATTTAAACATTTTTCCTGTTCCGTGAAAGAAGAAAGTTTGGAAGATGATGAAATGAGAGTAACTTTTACTTCATACGGGTGTCGACTGGTTTTTCTTTAAGAAAATCGTATATTTAATACTAAAAAATGGTCTGTAATGAATTTACCGCAGAAAAAAAAGAAATTATTAAATGGATTAATTCTTTGGAGAATCCTGCCATTATTGAAGAAATCAACAAAATTAAAAAAGGAAAGATTTTGATTTTGAAAAAGAATGGCAAAGAGGTATAACCGGAGAGGAATTGAAAAAAAGGGCGTAAGAGTATGTTGATGATTTGGTTGATTTCATGAATACAATCTCTCCATTTCCCCTGTAAAACAAACTCCTGAAAAACTTTCGAGCTTTGGTTCTGATAAATTATTTATAAAGCAAATTGCTTTGATTTGTTTCTTTTAATTAAATTTTAATAATTCATTCAGTTCTGGTTTAGACTGACAATTAGCAGATTCAATTCTAAAAAAAAATCATCAAAAAACACGGCCTTTTTTTGCCGTGTTTTTCTATAAATCTACTATTTTTATAAACAGTTACGCTGTTACTGGTCTGCTTTCCGGTTCATCCTCACAATCAAAAACTCTGTTGATGACGCCATTCTGGATTCTTTCAAACATCTTATGGCTTCCCGGAGCCGGAGCTCCACTTGGAACCGGTGCTACAACCTGAATTCCTGTTTCGCGGAAGTTTCGGAGGATATAACTCCATGCCCCCATATTTTCCGGTTCTTCCTGTGCCCAGATGATTTCTTTTCGTCCGGAGTATTTGGTTAAAATGCCTTCTAAACTTTCAGCATGCAACGGATAGAGTTGTTCTATCCGCACCAAGGCGACATTATCTGCGCCCAGTTTTTCTTTTTTAGCCAATAATTCATAATATATTTTCCCTGAACATAAAACCAGTTTGCTCACTTTGGCCGCTTCTGCGGTCGCATCATCAATGATAGGTTGAAAACTTTTTTCTGCTAAATCTTCGAAAGTAGAAATCACTTTAGGATGCCTCAGCAAAGATTTAGGCGACATCACTATGAGCGGTTTTCTGAAACCAAAAGCTAACTGTCTTCTTAAAATATGAAAGAAATTGGCAGGTGTGGTACAGTTGGCCACAATCATATTTTCATTCGCACACAGTCCGAGGAATCTCTCAAGGCGCGCCGAAGAGTGTTCAGCACCCTGCCCTTCCGAACCATGCGGAAGCAGCATAACGAGTCCGTTTTGAATTTTCCATTTTTCTTCGGCTGCTGCCAGATATTGGTCTACAATAATCTGTGCACCGTTCACGAAATCCCCAAATTGTGCTTCCCAAATGGTAAGCGTATTGGGCGATGCCATAGCATAACCATAATCAAATCCTAAAACCCCGTACTCGGAAAGGTGGGAATTGTAAATGTCAAATCGGCTTTCAGAAATATGGCGCAACGGAATATATTCTTCTTCGGTATCTTCTGTTTTAACAATCGCATGACGGTGAGAAAAAGTTCCTCTTTCCACATCTTCGCCGGAAATTCTTATATTTCTGCCTTCACTCAGCAACGACGCATACGCCAACCATTCACCCAAAGCCCAATCTATCGTATTGGCATCGATCATTTTCAAACGCTGATCAAAAAGGCGGGAAACTTTATTGATAAATTTCTTATCAGCCGGAAGTGTTGACATTTTCACGGCCAGTTCTTTCAATTTATTGATGTCGAAACTGGTGTCCATATTTTCCTGAAGTGCTCCTTTGCTGCACAGCGGAAAATCTTTCCAATCATCGCCCATAAAAACATCCATCGTGTTTTTCCGAATCTCTTTAGAAGCATCGAAATCCTTGTCCAAAAGTGCTTTGAACTCAGCTTCCATTGCTTTGAGTTTATCATCGGAAACAATATTTTCTTTCTTCAGGAGATCTTTGTAGATTTCTCTCGGATTGGGATGTTTCGAAATTATTTTATATAAATTCGGTTGGGTAAAGCGAGGCTCGTCACCTTCATTATGCCCGTATTTTCTATATCCTAAAAGATCGATATAAACATCTTTCCCAAATTCTGCACGAAATTCAGCTGCAAAACGGATGGCGTGAACCACAGATTCCACATCATCTGCATTCACATGCATAACGGGCGAACCGGTAACTTTAGCGACATCTGTACAATACACTGATGACCGGGCATCATGGAAATTGGTGGTAAATGAAACCTGATTGTTGATCACGATATGAACACTTCCTCCGGTTCTGTAGCCTTCCAGATTCATCATTTGAGCTACTTCATACACAATTCCCTGTCCTGCGATAGCCCCATCGCCATGAATGATAATTGGAAGAATTTTTTTGAAATCTTTGTACTTATCATCTACCTTAGCCCGGCAAATCCCTTCCACCAGTGCTGCTACGGTTTCCAGATGCGAAGGATTTGGGGTAAGATTGATCGCTACCTCTTCTCCGGACGCAGTTTTTATTTTTTTAGAAGAACCCAAATGATATTTCACATCACCTGAGAAAACATCTTCTTCAAATTCTTTTCCTTCAAACTCTGAAAAAATGGCTTTATAGGATTTTCCAAAAATATTGGTTAACACGTTCAGCCTTCCTCTGTGCGCCATGCCGAGAACTACCTCGTCCACGCCCAATTGAGAGGAACGTGTAATCAGTTGATCTAACGCCGGAATCAGGGATTCGCCACCTTCCAGTGAAAAACGCTTCTGCCCTACAAATTTCGTATGAAGATAATTTTCAAAAGCAACAGCCTGATTGAGTTTATGAAGAATTTCTATTTTTTCTTCTTCTGTAAGCACGGCTTGATTATCGCTTTTTTGGAGCCACTTTCTGATCCATTCTTTTTCAGCAATATCATGGATGTGCATGTATTCAACACCGATGGATCCACAATAAATCTTTTTGAGATGGGAAATGAGCTGTTTTAAAGTAGCCGCACTTTTCATTCCCGTTTCCATTGCACTGTTGAACGTTTGGTCCAGATCTGCTTCGGAAAGCCCAAAGTTTTCAATGTCCAGCGTGGGCTCATGATGCCTTCCTTCGCGAATAGGATTCGTGTTGGTGAACAAATGGCCTCTCGTACGATAACCTTCAATGAGATTCAGGACTTTAAATTCTTTCCTGGTGTTTTCAGAAATCTGTTCGCGGTTTTCAGCCTGAGCTGCATACTGAACCACAGAGGCTGAAGAAGAATCTTGATCACCATAATCTTCCTGAGCAAATTCAAATCCCTGAAAAAAAGCCTTCCACGATGGTTCTAAAGAATCCGGATATTTTTTGTATTGTTGGTATAAGTCCTCAATAAGTTGGGAATGCGCGGCATTCAGAAACGAAAATCTGTCCATTATTACAGTAAATTCTGTGTTAGTGTATTTGATAAAAATTAAATGTCAAATTTAATAAAAAAAAGCGACAGCGGCGCCGCTTTCATATAAAAATACTGTCACGCTTCATAACATGACAAATATCATCTTCGGACAGGCAAAGTAAGTTTCATTAAAACATCTTTCCCTTCTTGCGGAGCTTCAAGAAATACTTGGTAAATATTGCCTCCGATGAGGGTGTCTTTTCTGGCTTTTTGAAGCAACTGGTCTATTGATTTTTTCCGATTGTCGTAACTTCCTTTATAATATAATGAATAAACCTGTGAAGGAGGAATCTGCCTGTAACTGAAGTTATTGTCTGAGATGGTGATTTTTCGGGAAAGGGGCATTCCGATAAAATAGGAAACTTCTTTATCCCGAAAGTTATCCGGATCTGAAATTAAAAC
Organism: Chryseobacterium sp.; assembly: GCA_015478785.1. Lineage (GTDB taxonomy): Bacteria > Bacteroidota > Bacteroidia > Flavobacteriales > Weeksellaceae > Chryseobacterium_A. The sequence continues at coordinate 14,079 of JADMKO010000111.1, forward strand.
CGGAAAGCCAAATTCATCTTCATTTCTGTCAAGATCTGTTGTGATGAAATTATACACTTTATTATGATTCAGGACAATGTTTTTATAGAGCGCATCCTTTCTGTTGGACGCTGAAACATTAATTCCTACTAACAGTTGCGTTTCCTGCTGCTCCACCATAATGCTGTCATATTTAATCCCTGTAAGAAACTGGTCTCTTTCCACTTTATTGCTCATCAGATTTTTAAGGCTTGCCATGCTTTTGTCAATATCTTCTGCAAATTTATCTTCAGACCACAAATGAGAAACCCGATTCATGACGTTTTGTTTGGGCGTGTGAATTTCCCACTGAATCTTGGTTCTATTCGGCGAAATGGCTTTGAATTTAACATCAATAAGTGTCGGATGGTTGATATTTCCCTCGAACAATTGATAGCGAATAGAGCGGTGGACATGATGATAACGAATCGTCAATTCACCTTTCTTTTCTGCTTTTTCATCACTAAAACTCACGGCAGCACCTTTTCCTTCATAAGGCCTATAATACACCAAGGAAATAGTTTTGGATGAAAAATAATGATTCCACTTGGTGAAATCCTGCAGATTATTAAATTGAGGATATACTTTATCTATTGGATAATTAATCTCCTTTTCAATGGTGAAGGACGTGCTTTCATCCACAAAATAATACATGAAGACGGCATAAATTCCCAACAATAAAATAACGAAAAACAATCCGAACCTGAACCAACGCATTCCGCAAAAATAATGATTTTACCGAAAGAAAAACAATCAGGAAAGAAACCAACAGAATTATTTTGCGAAATGAGAAAGAATCGCACGAAACTCCACTGCAGTAAGAAATCCACTTTGCCGAAAAATTACCTGATCATCTCCGTTAATAATAACAATCGCAGGATAAAAAAGTGGGTTATCGGCAGTTCCCAATTTTAGCACCAGTTCATGAACTCCGGTCTTGAATCCGGAAGGCAGAAACCGATAAGATTTTCCTGAGAAAACAATATTTTGGCTTTCCTCCGCATTCAGAAATATGGTATAGAAATTCTGATTCAATATGTTGATAATTTCCTTTTGTTTAAAGGTAGTTTGTTTCATGTTTTCGCAATATCGGCACCAATCTGTATAAATGAAAACCACGGTATTTTTTGGTTTTTCAAGTTGTAAAACAGTGCGTTCACTAAAATCATAAAGTTTTAATTGACCGAAGAAAAAAACAGGCAAAAGCAATATCGAGGAAATTATAAATCTGAAACCCAACCTTCTCATTTTAATTTAATTTAAACCGAAGTCCCAAAAAAGCCCGAATCCCCTGATTAGGTGCGTACATATAAGAAGGATCAAAGGTTAGCGCATAAGGATTTTCCGGCGTAGAAACTGCATTTCCTATGGGACCGAAAATTACATTTTTATTAAAAGGATCGTGGGTTCTCGCAATCAGGAAAGGAATTCGTTTTGCGGGCGTCCAGTTCAGGATGTTTTTCACACCGCCATACAGTTCAAAATTTCTGAACCCTGTGAAAGTGAACTGAATGTTCTGAATGCTCCACCAAGGCGAAAGCGGCGGTCTTGGGTCTAAATCTCCTGCTAAAGGCAAACGCATTGGCCCATAAAGATTTCCGGTATAATCGATATTGAGATTCCACGGTTTTATGGAATACGAAACCACCCAGGTTGCGGCTACTTTTTCAGTCAGCATTTGCTGTTCTGTGATTCCATTTTCCGTAATCGTATTTTCCATGAAAGTAGCTCCTAAAATCAGTTTCAGGCCGCTCCTGAAATCCAAGTCTGCATTCAGGCTGATTCCTTTGCTGATGGCATGTCCTTGAATATTATCATACACAATACTGTTGGGAACAGAAGTATAATCCGGAACTATTCTGTTCCTAAAATACGTGTAAAAACCTGTTGCTTCCAATCCGAGATAACTTCCGGAATCCATGTAGAATTTTTTAACAAAATTCAGATTGATATTATAAGATTTTTCAGGTTTCAAATCATTAATAATTTTCACATCTCTGGCTCCGGTAAGCGCAGCGTGATCTTCAGTAAATAAGTTCACTACCCGAAATCCGGTTCCTGCATTCAGCCTGAAAAGTGAAGTTTCACTCAATGGCAATTTATACGCAAATCGGGGAGTAAAAATATTTCCGTGAATGTTGTGATGATCGTACCGAAATCCAAGAAGCAATTGATGGCGATCGAAAATCTTAATTTCATCCTGAACAAAAAACCCGGGAAGCCACACCTTTTCTGGCTGGTTTCCTGATTGCAAGTTCGAAGTAGCAGGAGTGTTATCATCATAAAAAGTGTATCGCAGAGAAGCTCCCGCAAGCAGGTCGTGATTTCCTGCTTTTTTGTCCCAAAGCAATTGCCCGAAACCAATTTGCTGCTTTGCAATATAAGTTGTAGTTCCATATCGGCTGTCTTGGGCATGATGAACAGCGGAGAATCCAAAATGAATTTTCTCCCGAAGAGGAAGCTGATAATTTCCGAAAAGTTCCGCTCTGTTCGTGTAAATGCTTTCAGCATAAATACGGTTTCCGCCCCGTTCTGATCTATTCCAGTTCACATCTCCGCCCCAACGGTCTTCGTATAAATACCTTGTCGCAAAACTAAAAGCACGCTGTTCTGCTCTTTCAAAATTCCACTTCTGAAAAACCGAAATTCTGTCCTGAAGCGTCACATCGGTGAAACCATCTTTATTTTCATCTATTTTATTCTGAAAGTTAAAGTAATTTATTCCGGTCAAGACATCAGTTTTCTTACCCAGTTTATTTTTAAAACCAATATCCAAATTGTATTCACCCCACGAAGTAGACATGAAATCGGCGGAAAATAACGGAGAATTATGAGGTTTTCTGGTGATCACATTGATGAGTCCGCCAACGGCTTCGCTGCCATAAAGAGAAGAAGCCGGCCCTTTTACAATTTCAATTCTTTCGATCATTGAATTTGGAATTCCAGACAAACCATAGACGGTTCCCAACGAGCTTACAATCGGCATTCCGTCGATGAGAATCATGGTGTAAGGCCCTTCCAATCCGTTAATGTGAATATCTCCCGTATTGCAAATATTACAGTTCAACTGAGGCCGCACTCCGTTGATGCTCTGAAGGGCATCAAATACTGATGGCGTTGGATTTTTTTTGAAATAATTTTGGCTGTACACTTCCACGGGAACAGGGCTGTCCAAACGTTTCACCGGTTTCATCGTTCCGGAAATAACGACTTCTTCCACTTCCGAGATACGATTTTGCTGCTGTTGCATCTTTAAAGTATCCTGAACAGGAATTTGCAAACTGTCTGTTATCAGAACTTGTGAATATATCAATACAGCGCTTTTCAATAAAAGTAGAAATGCAACTTTCCTCTTAATTTTCTTCATAAGATTAGAATACGAGCTGCAAATATATTAAAAAGTTAGACTATGCTAACATTTATATTTAGTACTGCTAATCTCATCGACTGATTTATTTCATATTTAAAATTTCCAATTAAGACCATTTTATCTTAATTAAAATATTTATCTTTGCTTTATAATTATAAAATATGTTGTCTAAAACCTGCGAATACGCACTCAGAGCGATGATTTACATTTCCCAGCAATCGAAGGACGGAAGTATGGTGAACATCAAACAAATATCTGAGAACATCCAATCGCCGGAGCTTTTTGTTGCAAAGATTTTGCAGAATCTCAGCAGACAAGGGTTTTTACAATCATCCAAAGGAAGATACGGTGGTTTTTACATTAATAATG
>JADMKO010000112.1 GCA_015478785.1 Chryseobacterium sp.
CCACTTCTTTGTCGATAAGAATAACTGTGGCTGCCGAATGCAGGGCTTTGTCGTAATATTTCGGATGGTTCACAAATACGATATCTCCGGGCGTCACCCTGTGAATTTCGTTCGTTCCAAAGACCGGGAAATCGCTGCTGCCGATATATCGTGCTCCTATGATTTCAGCAATGGAACGGAGGGTTTGTGGCTGATGAAATTTCATAAAAATAAATAAAAAGGTTTCAAATTACGAACTCAGAACAGTCTAAGATCGCAACGTAAAACCTTGCATTTGTTATTGAAAATACTATTTTACTCTTTCTAGATATGAACCATCTTCGGTATTTACTTTGATTTTGTCTCCAGGTTCTATGAACAGAGGAACCATCACGCGGGCTCCGGTTTCCACGATGGCATTTTTCAATGCGTTGGTAGCGGTATTTCCTTTCACGCCCGGATCTGCTTCTATCACATCCAGATACACCGTTGGCGGAATTTCTGCGGAAAGCGGAGATTCATCGGCTTCTTTCAAAATGATGGTCACTTCTTCACCAGGCTTCATAAATTGGGCATTTTCGATCATTTCTTTATTGAGATAAATCTGCGAAAAATCGTCATTGTTCATGAAATGAAATCCGTTTTCATCATCGTACAGATATTGGAATTTCCTAGTAATTACTTTTACCTCGTCAATTTTATGTCCTGCAGAAAAAGTATTGTCGATCACTTTTCCGTTGGTGACAGATTTCATTTTTGTTCTTACAAACGCAGGCCCTTTTCCCGGTTTTACGTGAAGAAATTCAATTACTTTGTAAATATCATTGCTGTATTCAATACACAGTCCTTTTCTGATATCGTTGCTTGTTGCCATTTATAACTATTTGTTTATTTAGATTGATACACCGGAATATGAAACAAAGTTTGTAATCCCTGATTCGCAGTGTTTTGATAAGGTTGAGAGTACAGCGGATGGTCGACTACAGTCAGATCGTTTTTTAATAAATTATTGAAATTCAAAGTATTCCTGATGAGTTCATGTGTATTTCGCGTCATTTCTGATTGTTGCTGTAGCGCAAAATTGCTGGACACAAAATGTTTTTTAGCATGAAAAAGGATGTCTTCCGCATTTCTGACAGCCAGTGAATCCAGGTTTCTTTTCAGATCAGGATTTGTATTTTGGGCAAACGTCATGGAGGAAACAAACAATAATAAATATCCTGCTTTTTTCATATTTTATTCTTTAGCCGTTCCGTAACCTTTTACAATTCCACGTGGCGAATTTTTGATAAACTCCAAAATCTCGTCGCGTTCAGCAGTTGGCAGCATTTCTTTTTCAATAAGGCTCATGGCTTGTGAGACATTCATTTTCATTTGAAAAAGGTAGCGATAAATCTTCTGAATTTCGAATATTTTTTCATTGGCAAATCCCCGCCGTCTTAATCCTACCGAATTAATTCCGGCATAAGACATTGGTTCCCGCGCTACTTTTATGTAGGAAGGAATATCTTTTCTCACCAACGTTCCGCCGGAAATCATGGTGTGTTTGCCAATTTTACAAAATTGCTGAACGGCAGAAAGTCCGCCCATCACCGTATAATCTCCTATTTCTACATGACCAGCGATGCCGCATCCGTTCACAATAATCACATGGTCGCCCAAAATGCAGTCGTGAGCAATGTGAGAAGTAGCCATAATGAGAGAGTCGTCGCCTATTTTGGTATAACCTAAAGCTTTGGTTCCCCGATTCACGGTAACGCATTCCCTGATGGTAGTGCCGTCTCCGATAATCACCTGAGTGTCTTCGCCATCGAATTTTAAATCCTGAGGAATAGCTGAAATAACGGTTCCCGGGAAAATACGGCAATTTTTGCCGATCCGCGCTCCGTCCATTATTGTAACGTTAGGACCGATCCAGGTGCCGTCACCAATTTCCACATCAGCTGCAATGGTGGTAAAAGGTTCTACCACTACATTTTTGCCAATTTTTGCACGCTTATCTACGGCCGCTAACTGATGAATCATTTATTCAATATTATTTTTTGCCACCTGCGCCATAAGCTCAGCTTCTACTACGATATTTTCTCCCACATATCCGTATCCCTGCATGTGGACAATTCCCCTTCTGATAGGCGATATCAGTTCTATTTTAAAGACAAGCGTATCTCCCGGAACTACTTTTCGCTTGAATTTTACTTTATCCATTTTAATGAAATACGTAGAATAATTTTCCGGATCGGGAACACTTGCCAAAACGAGAATTCCGCCGGTTTGCGCCAAAGCTTCTACCTGAAGAACACCCGGCATTACCGGTTCTTTTGGAAAATGGCCTACAAAGAAAGGCTCATTAAATGTTACATTTTTCAATCCCACCACATGTTTATCCGAAAGTTCAAGTACTTTGTCGATGAGAAGAAAAGGATACCGGTGCGGCATCAGTTTCATAATTCCGTTGATATCAAATACCGGTTCTTTATGAATATCGATATCCGGAACATTTCTTTTCTTCTGAAGTTTCCACTGGCGGTTCAGTTTTTTTGCAAACTGAGTATTCACAAAATGGCCGGGTTTGTTGGCAATCACTTTTCCTTTGATTTTAACCCCTACCAATGCAAGATCGCCAATGACGTCCAGCAGTTTATGACGGGCTGCTTCATTCGGGTAATTTAAAGTAAGGTTGTCCAGAATTCCGTTCGGGCGAATGGAAACTTTTTCTTTACCAAAGGCTTTTCTTAATTTTTCAGCGGTATCCGGAGTTAATTCTTTATCTACGTATACAATCGCATTGGAAATATCTCCCCCTTTAATCAGACCTGCATCCAGAAGCATTTCCAATTCATGGAGAAAACTGAAGGTTCGTGCTGAAGCAATTTCTTTTTTAAATTCTGAAATATCTTTCAGTGTGGCATTCTGTGTTCCAAGCACTTTGGTTCCGAAATCCACCATGGTAGTCACCTCATAATTTTCGGAAGGAATAATCGTGAGTTCTGATCCCGTATTCGGATCTACATAATTCACAACTTCCTTCACGATAAGGTATTCTCTGGCAACTTTTTGCTCCTCAATACCCGCTTTTTCGATGGCTTCCACGAAATACTTAGCAGATCCGTCCATAATAGGAGGTTCCGCACTGTTCATTTCGAGGAAAGCATTATCCACATCGCACCC
>JADMKO010000113.1 GCA_015478785.1 Chryseobacterium sp.
GCGACCGCTTTTCTGAGATTGTTTTTCCAAACCTCGAAATCCGATACCGGCGAACCATAAATCAGATCCAGACTGATGTTATGAAATCCGTGATCCTGAGCACGTTTTATGGAATCTTCAGCTTCCACTCCGGAATGAATCCTGTTCATCAGTTTCAAATCTTCATCGTGGAAACTCTGAGTGCCGATAGAAAGGCGGTTAATAACGGTTTTTGAAAGTCCTTTTAAAAAATCTTTATTCAGGTCATCAGGATTGGCTTCTAAGGTAATTTCTATATCGGAATCGAAGTGAAAATACTTTAATACCTCATCCGTCAGCATCATGATTTCTTCCGGAGTGAGAATAGAAGGAGTTCCGCCTCCGAAATAAAGAGACCTCAGGTTGGCCGAATTCAGTTCATTTTTCCGGAGCCCAATTTCTTTTTTTAAGGCTTTTAGTATTTCATCTTTGAGAGAAAGTGAGGTGGAGAAATGAAAATTGCAGTAGCTGCATTGTTGTCTGCAAAATGGGATATGAACGTATATCATCAATAAAGCCCCGAAATATATCCGGGGCTCAATATTTTTTATTAAACAGTTATTTTAATATCTGTACCCTCGTACATTAATAAAGTTATCAAAGTTGTATCCAAGGCCGATCATGAAGCTGCTTCCGCCGAAGTCTGCAATATCAGACAAACCGATATTGTAAGTCGCACCGATCATGAACTTGTTCAGATTAACTTTCACTACCGGAGAAATCGCAAGACTTTGGGTATCGAATCTGTTCTGAACATATCTGAAACTGGCTCCTGCTGAAAATGAATTGAAATCCGTTTTCACCGTTCCCATTAAATTTCCGTCCAGCATAATGGAAGAGTTGGTATTCAGGTTCATTAAAACCGATGGCGTCACATATAATCCTTCGGTCAAATACCAATCGTATCCTAAATTAAGGAAAATCTTGATGGGTGATGGCTCACGGAAGTTCACCAGGTCTCTGTCATTGCTCAGGGCAATATCCGTAATGGAAGCACCTGCGAAGATATTTCTATAAGTAGCTGCAAGACCAAAGTTCGCATACATCATGAAGATACTGTTATCTCCCTGAAGCAGCGGATCGTTCTGTTGATCCACATTGAGTTTTGTATAATCGAAATTAAAATTGGCTGCTGTAACGCTGGTACCAAAAGAGAACTGGTCTTTTCTTTCACCTTCATCACTGATGGGAATGAAATAAGAAGCACCGAGGGTAATTCCTCCGGCCGAGATAGGGCCATTCTGATCTCTATATACCGAAAAACCGGCACCTACCCTATCGAAAATATTCGCATGCATCCCTACACTTTGTACGTTGGGAGATTCGCTCAGGGAAGCAAATTGTTTCTGGTAATTAGCGTTGACATGTACATAATCTGTTTTACCATACTGCGCGGGATTAAAAAGAAAATCACCGTCGAAAAGGTATTGATGGTAATAAGGTAATGTTTCCTGTGCATGGTATGCAGTAGAAAATAAAGCCAAGCATACAACAGCATATAGTTTTCTCATAACAAATCTTAATTTCAGATGAACAAATATAAAAAATTTATTGATATATTTTTAATTTTCTAAATAATTTCTCCATTTTTTAACAGTGTTAGCCATGTCTGCTGGCATCGGACTCTCAAAATACATTTCCTTTTTGGTAGCGGGATGCATGAAGCCCAGCGTATGAGCGTGAAGCGCCTGTCGGGGCATTGCCTCAAATATATTTTGAATAAACTGTTTATATTTTGGAAGATTCTGCCCACGCGTCGGGATATGCCCGTCGTATCTCTCATCATTGAGCAAGGTATGCCCGATATGCTTGAAGTGTGCTCTAATCTGATGAGTACGGCCTGTTTCCAGCTTGCATTCTACCCAAGTCATGTAGCGAAAACGCTCTTTAACTTTAAAATGAGTGACTGCATATTTCCCTGAGCTACCGTCTTCAAATACGGTCATCTGCATTCGGTTTTTGGGATGTCTTCCGATATTTCCGGTGATAGTGCCTTCTTCCTCCTCAATATTTCCCCAGACAAAAGCCCAGTAAAGCCGTTGAGTCTTACGGTCAAAAAATTGTTTTGCCAAATGGCTCAGTGCATATTCGTTCTTAGCCACCACCAATAATCCGGAGGTATCTTTGTCGATACGGTGTACCAAACCTACCCGATCGAGGTCGGAATTCAGCCCATTTTCTTCAAAATGAAAGGCCAGGGCGTTCACCAATGTTTTGTCCCAGTTTCCATGTCCCGGATGCACCACCATTCCTGCTTCTTTATCCACCACAATAAGGTCATCATCCTCATAAACAATTTGAAGCGGAATATCCTGTGGCACAACTACATTCTGGCGCGGCGGATGGCTCAGCAGTACGGATATTATATCGCCGGGTTTTACTCGGTAGTTCTGCTTCACCGGTGTTCCGTTCACTACTACATTCCCTGCCCGACAGGTTTGCGAAATTTTATTTCTTGATGAATTTTGGCGGAAAATATGGAGGTATTTATCAATCCGCAGCGGCTCCTGATTTCGGTCTACGGTCACCGTTAGGTGTTCATAAAGCCCTGCATTTTCTCCGTCTCCGGACTCAATATCCGGCGCATCTTCTTCCAGGAAATCCTCGTTATCTGACCTCATGTTACAGTACTCCTATTTTTTCCAATTATTCTACCACTACTTTCCTGACTTTCGGTTTCTCCGGTATGGTAGCGGCAGGTTTTGTTGTGGAAGCTTCTTGTTTTTTATTAGCTTTATTTCCAGCTGGTGTGCTGGCAGTAGCTCCACTGGCTCCGGTTCTGGGCTGTGAAGGCGTGGTTGCAGGCGTTGTCGACGGTGCTGTTGGTTGTGGAGTTTCAGGATTGGGTTTCGGCTCAAAAACAGGTTCGTCAAACGCAGGAATCTCTTCATAACGAACCGGCGGAAGCGTGGTATCAATTTTTATTCTGTAAATAGAATTCAGGTAAGCAATCCGGCTGCCCATTTCGGAAGGTGCTTTTTTGCTGGCCCAAAGGTCAATCTGCATTCCCTGATCCCGCAGTGATCCTGCAACAGGATCCTGATAATAGACAACATCCGATGGATCACCCTTTC
>JADMKO010000114.1 GCA_015478785.1 Chryseobacterium sp.
TCTTTTCAGAGGTGAACAGGCAGAGATTTCAACGTATCTGAATAAAGCCCTAGACAATGATTTCATCGGAAACGTGATCGATGTTTGTCCTGTAGGCGCATTAACCGATAGAACTTCAAGATTTGCCAGCCGCGTTTGGTTTACAAAACCAATGAACGCCAGCTGCGAATGCGATAAATGTTCAGGAAAAGTGGTTCTTTGGATGAAAGGAGATGAGGTTATTCGCGTAACCACAAGGCAAGACCAATACGCAGAATCTGAAGAATGGATCTGCAACTCTTGCCGTTGGGATAAAAAAGATACCAAGTTCTGGAATATCGAAGGACCAAGACATATCGACAGGCATTCGGTAATTTCACTGAACCACTATCAAAAACCAGTGGACGAGCCTGTTCTATTGGACAATCCATTCGCGAAACAACTCAGCAATAAAGACGAACATCAAGCGGAAGAACAAAAATAATTTGGAAAATGTGGCAATTTGAAAATTTGAATAAGAGTACATCTCCATCATCAATTTTCGAATTTCAAATAAAAATTTTATGGATTTAATTACTTTTAAAATCATATTGGTTGTTACGCTATTTGCGGTGTCGCTGGGTATTGCAGCCTACTCCACCTGGGGTGAAAGAAAAGTTGCAGCGGCTTTACAGGACAGAATTGGACCCAACAGAGCCGGACCTTTTGGGCTTTTGCAACCTTTAGCCGACGGTGGGAAATTATTTTTCAAAGAAGGATTTATTCCTACAGGTGCAGATCGATTTCTGTTTATACTGGGGCCTTCCATCACTATGTTTATCGCACTTATTACAGGTGCTGTTATTCCATGGGGACAATCAATAAACATTGGTGGCGATTCTTTCAGTTTGCAAGTTGCTAATATTGATGTTGGCGTGCTTTTCCTCATCGGAATGGTTTCGATAGGAGTTTACGGAATGATGATCGGAGGCTGGGCTTCCAACAACAAATATTCATTAATTGGTGCTATTCGTGCGTCTTCGCAAATGATTTCCTACGAATTGGCGATGGGACTTTCCCTGCTCTCCATTATTATGATGAGCAGTAGCCTGAACCTGAATACGATCGTTGCTGATCAGGGAAGCGGAAAACTTTGGGGACTTTTTGAAGTGGATGGTTTCAATTGGAACATTCTTTATCAACCCTTGGCATTCATCATCTTTTTTGTTGCTGCGATGGCAGAAACCAACCGTCATCCTTTTGATTTGCCGGAATGTGAATCGGAACTCGTCAACGGTTATATGACAGAATATTCTTCGATGAATTTCGGAATGTATATGTTCGGGGAATATGTGAATATGTTCATTTCCAATGCTTTGATTGTGGTCTTATTCTTCGGTGGTTTTAATTATCCGGGAATTGGCTGGGTAACAGATAATTGGGGAGAAAACATTGCCAGTGTACTCAGTATTTTTGCCATGTTAGGAAAAACGATAATTGGTATTTTAATTTTCATGTGGATCAGATGGACGATCCCGAGATTCCGATATGACCAACTGATGCATTTGGGTTGGAAAACCTTAATTCCATTGGCGTTACTGAACCTTGTGGTTACCGGTGCCGTGATTTTATTATTCGGAGCCTAAAAATTTAATTGTTGAAAGCAGCGTGCTATGGCACAAAGCAAAAAATATAGTCAATGAAACTTACAAACAGGTCAAAAGTTGTCTCTAATAAAGAAATGACCTTTATGGAAAAGCTTTACCTTCCGGAAATTCTGAAAGGTATGGCCATCACTTTAAGACATGCGCTTGAAGGACCAAAAGGAAAAGTGTTTTCGTATCCGGAAGTTGAAAAACCCCGGGCTAAAGTATGGCGCGGACTCCACGTTTTGAAAAGAGACGAGGAAGGCAGAGAACGCTGTACCTCATGCGGATTGTGTGCGGTTGCATGCCCTGCAGAAGCTATAACCATGACTTCTGCTGAAAGAACTAAGGACGAAAAACATCTTTACAGAGAAGAAAAATACGCCTCGGTTTACGAAATTAATATGCTTCGCTGCATTTTCTGCGGAATGTGTGAAGAAGCCTGCCCGAAATCCGCCATCTATCTGACAGACAGATTGGTAGATGTGGAAACCAACCGCGGTTCTTTCATTTACGGAAAAGACAAGCTGGTAGAAGATGTCAACAATCGTATTGATATCACCGATCGCCAAAGTGAATTACAAAAAAAGGCAGTTAAATAATGGAACAGATTTTATTTTTCCTGATCGCATTTATAGCCATCGCAAGTGCTACTTATTTCGTATTTGCCCGAAGCCCGATTTACTCTATTCTCGCCCTGATTGTTACCATGTTTTCCATCGCGGCCATGTATATTCTTTTGAATGCCCAATTCCTCGGAATTGTGCAGATCATCGTGTATGCAGGAGCTATTATGGTTCTTTTCCTTTATTTATTAATGATGCTGAATCTGAATAAAGCGGACGAAAGTAAGAAACAAAACACCCTGAAATTCATCGGAGTTTTCAGCGCGGGTATTTTATTTATTGGAATTCTCGGTGCTTATCGTGGTTTGCAACAGGATATTTTTGCGGAAGAAGGTATTGATCATTCCGTCGGATTAACAAAAAATTTAGGCCGGCTTCTGTTCAACGAATATGTACTGCCGTTTGAACTGGCTTCTATTCTTATTCTTGCAGGTATTGTGGGAGCGGTATTAATTGGTAAAAGAGATTTATAAAATTATGGGAGAAGTAAATACATTTATACAAAGTGTCCCGCTGAATTATTTTATAATTCTGTCGACAGTCTTATTCTGTTTGGGTGTTTTGGGCGTTCTTTTAAGGAAAAATGCCATCATTATTCTGGGTTGTGTAGAACTGATGCTAAATTCTGTAAACCTTCTTTTGGCAGCGTTTTCAAGCTACAATGGCGATGGGCACGGACAAATTCTGGTGTTTTTCATCATGGTAGTAGCAGCGGCCGAAGTAGCTGTTGGCTTGGCCATCATTGCGATGCTCTACAGGAATACCCGGTCAGTGGATGTTGGAATTTTTAACAAATTAAGAGGATAAGATGATGGAGAATTTAATTTTTGCTATTCTACTGTTGCCGTTAGCCGGGTTTGTCATTAACGGGCTTTTCGGAAAACAACTTCCCAAAAATGTGGTTGGAGGTATCGCTACGTTGGTGGTTTTTATTTCCTTCTGTATTGCGGGTTATATTTTCCTGAATTTTGATAAAGACTCTCAACCTGTTATTGTCCGTGCTTTTGAATGGTTCCGGATCAACGGAGTTCAGGTCAATTTCAGTTTTCAGATCGATCAGCTTTCACTGATGATGGTAATGATCATTACCGGAATTGGCTCTCTGATTCACCTTTATTCTATAGGATATATGCACAATGACAGTGGTTTCCACCGTTTTTTTGCCTACCTGAATCTTTTTATTTTCATGATGCTGCTGCTGGTGATGGGAAGCAACTATGTTATCCTTTTTATCGGTTGGGAAGGTGTCGGACTGTGTTCTTACCTTTTGATAGGATTTTGGTATAAAAATGCAGAATACGGAAAAGCGGCGAGAAAAGCATTTATCATGAACCGTATTGGAGATTTAGGGCTTCTGATGGGAATTTTCATGATCGCCTTTCATACCAATGCACTGGATTTTCTTTCTGTGGCACAAAATGCTTCAAAATTTGAACTGAACGGCACCATCATTATTTTTATTTGTGCTTCTTTATTTATTGGCGCAGTAGGGAAATCTGCGCAGATTCCTCTGTTCACCTGGCTTCCTGATGCGATGGCCGGCCCTACTCCGGTATCCGCATTGATACACGCCGCTACGATGGTAACGGCCGGAATTTATTTGGTTGTTCGATCCAATTTCCTTTATGTTCTGGCACCTACCGTGATGGATGGAATCCTGTTTACCGGACTTCTGACCGCACTTATAGCCGCGTTTTTTGCATTAAGACAAAATGATATTAAAAAAGTATTAGCTTATTCTACCGTTTCCCAGCTTGGTTTTATGGTAGTAGCGCTGGGCGCAGGTGCTTATACCGCGGCCATGTTTCATCTGATGACGCATGCTTTTTTCAAAGCGTTATTGTTCCTAGGATCAGGTTCTGTAATTCATGCGATGGGCGGCGAGCAGGATATGCGTTTCATGGGCGGACTGAAAGACAAAATAAAAATAACTCATATCACTTTTCTCATCGGAACCTTTGCCATTGCCGGAATGCCTTTATTCTCGGGAATGATTTCCAAAGATGAAATTCTTGTGGCTGCATGGGCTAAAAATCCGACATTTTGGGTGATTTTATTCTTAATAGCTGCATTGACGGCGGCGTATATGTTCAGGATGTATTACCTCACTTTTCACGGATCTTTCCGGGGATCTGAAGCGCAGGCAAAACATGTGCACGAAAGCCCTTTGAACATGACAGTTCCTTTGGCAATACTCGCAGTTCTGTCTGTCGTTGGAGGACTAATTAATCTTCCTCATATTATTGCTCACGGAGATTATTCCCGTTTACAACATTGGCTGTCGCCTATTCTCACAGAAAGTGCGAAAAGCCAGATGGAAGCTAATCTGAAAGGAATTTCCATCACTACCGAATATTTTCTGATAGGAATTACTGTTTTGATGTTCTTTGCGGTGTGGATGTTTATTAAAAATAGATATGTTAGCAAAGGAAAACTTCCTGTGGACGAGAATGCTTATACCGGTTGGGAAAGGCTTTCTGCAAAGAAACTATATATTGATGAACTCTATCATGCTATCATTGTAAGAACTGTGGAAGGTTTTGGCCGGGCAGGTAAAATGTTTGATAATAATGTGCTGGACCGTGTGGTGCATTTTATTGGTGACGGAGCTGAAGAAAGTGGGAAATCCATGAAGAAAATTCAAAACGGAAATGTGGAAAATTATGTTCTGATCATGACTTTAACGATTGGACTCATATTGATTGTTAACTTTATATTACAATAATAATGTCGTATCATTTATTAGCATTATTACTTATACCTCTTGTAGGTTCGGGATTGCTGTTTGCCTGGAAGGGCAAAACCGGTAAATATGTTGCTCTGGTCATCGCACTTTTGCAAATGCTGGTTACTTTTTTAATTCTCAACGAATTTGACAGTAAACTGACTGTGGACAGTGTTCTGCAGCATGAGATCAACTATCCGTGGTCACAGTTTATAAAAAGTACACTGCATTTCGGTGTTGACGGGATGAGCATGTTGTTGCTGCTGCTTACCAATATCCTGATGCCGCTCATTATTTATTCTTCTTTTAATGAAAATGTAAATTACAGAAATTCCTTCTACGCCCTAATTTTGCTGATGCAGTTTGGGCTTGTTGGGGTATTCACCGCATTGGACGGACTACTTTTTTACGTTTTCTGGGAAGTTACATTGATTCCAATCTGGCTGATTGCCGGACTTTGGGGTCAGGAAAACAAACGCATCGAGTTCACAACCAAGTTTTTCGTTTATACTTTCGTAGGATCTCTGTTCATGTTGGGTGCTTTCATTTATGTGTATCTGTACGCACCTTCTTTCGGGGTTACCGATATGTATAATGCCGAACTGAACATCAACCAACAGACGGTAGTTTTCTGGTTTATTTTCTTTGCATTTGCAGTGAAGTTACCCGTATTTCCGTTTCATACATGGCAACCGGACACTTATACCTATTCTCCAACGCAGGCTACCATGATCCTTTCCGGTATTATGCTTAAGATGGCGATATATGGAATTTTCCGGTATCTGCTGCCTGTAGCTCCGGATGCGATTGCCGGAATTTCCGGTTCTATTGTTATCATGTTGGCCATTATTGGTATTCTTCATGGTGCTTTAATCGCTTTGATTCAGAATGATATTAAAAGAATTTTTACTTATTCTTCGTTTTCACACGTAGGTTTGATGGTAGCCGGAATCTTCGCCACGGCAATGCTGGTGATGAACGGAACTTTCACTATTGAAGGTGGCGAAGGCGCGTTGGTTCAGGCTTTTGCGCACGGATTTAATATTGTTGGACTTTTCTACTGTGCCGATATTCTGTATAAAAGATTCAAAACAAGAGATATCCGCCAAATGGGAGGTTTGGCGCGTGTTGCCCCAAAATTTGCTGTGCTCTTCATGATTGTACTTTTGGGTTCTGTCGGATTGCCATTAACTAATGGATTTATCGGAGAGTTTATCCTTTTAAAATCAATTTTTGATTTCAATATACTGGCTGCTATCATCGCCGGAATGACCATTATTCTTGCTGCAGCATATCTTCTCAGAGCATACGGATATTCCATGTTCACCACAGGAGACGAGGAAATCCTCGCTTCGGCAAAAGATCTGAGTGTTCCGGAATTTACTGTAATGGTGAGTATCGCATTCGTGGTGATCTTTTTTGGGATTTTCCCGCAACCGGTTATAGATCTGGTCAGTGGTTCGTTAAAGTTTATCTACCAATCAATGGTAAGTTAATATAAAAAGAAATGAGTGTTTTAATTATTGTATTCCTCACTGCGGTGGCTGCGTTATTTTCCGGTGTATTTAATCAAGGAAAATATGCCCGGTATATTGGGATCGCAGGTTTGCTGGCTGCTTTGTATGTAAGTTATCTTCCGGAAGCCGGATTTTTCAGCCAGTATCGCGAAATGTTTGAATTCGGCTCTAATGCGGCATTGTTCACAAAAATATCTATTGTTACGACACTGCTTCTCTTTTTCTTGGGAGGATTTGCTTTCAGTAATCACAGAAGCCATCAATCCGAATTGTATGCACTCATGCTGTTCGCTTTGTGTGGTGGAATCGTTTTGTTCGGGTATCAAAATCTTGTAACCTTATTTTTGGGCATTGAAATTCTGTCCATACCTTTATATGTAATGGCGGGTGCGCAGAAAACTGATCTCCGCTCCAATGAAGCTTCTCTTAAGTATTTTCTGATTGGATGTTTCGCTACAGGTTTTCTTCTTTTCGGGATTACCTTAATCTACGGAAGTACCGGAAGTTTTGATCTGTATGAAATTCATTCTTTTGCGGTGGAATTTCCTGATAATTTCATGTTGATTATGGGAATGATCATGATGATTGGAGCTATGGCTTTCAAAGTGGCTTTAGCACCGTTTCACATGTGGGCTCCCGATGTGTATCAGGGATCGCCGTCGCTTATCACTGCTTTTATGATGAGCGTAGTAAAAATTTCAGGGTTTTATGCCTTCTTCAGATTAATGACGATCGGATTTATCGGAGTCTATGATGAGTGGTTCAATATTTTAGGCGTACTGATTATCATAACGCTTTTCATCGCAAATACGATGGGTCTTGCCCAGGGAAATGCCAAAAGAATGCTGGCTTACTCTTCTGTATCACACGCAGGATACGTCGGACTTATTTTTTATGGGCTTAATAATCTTTCTACCTATCATCTGGCTTATTATCTTTTTGCCTATGCATTGGCAACTGTGGGAGTAATGATGACACTGATTTGGGTAGAAAAACTCAAAAGAGAAACTTCCTTCAGCGCCTTTAAAGGTTTGGCATACTCCGAGCCGTTGTTGGCTGTTGTAGGTACAATTTCGATGTTGTCGATGGCAGGTATTCCTTTGACGGCAGGTTTTATCGGGAAATTCGCTCTTTTTGCACAAGCGATGAACGGTGCTTTGTTCCTTGTATTAGTGGCTATTTTAGGTTCCGCTATTTCCATTGCGTATTATTTGAGACTCATCATTGCTATGTTTTTTCACAAAGAAAGCAGTTTCAAAACTTCAGAAAAAGTAACCCTCACCTACAATATTCTGGCAGTATTTATCATTGTTGCGATTATAGTATTGGGAGTATACCCGGATTTGTTCGCGATGCAATTTGCAACCTAAAACGATTTTCATACAAATAAACAGCCCTTTCAGTTCTTTGGAAGGGTTTTTTCGTTTTAATTAATAACACCAAACCAATATCATATCATTTAATTTTGAAAATCATGAGATATTTAATAACTTCCAAACTACCAAAATATGATTAAAACACTTTACATCAGCGTACTTTCGCTTATCGGCATCGCTTCTGTATTCATGGGCGGTTCAGTGATTTTTGATCTTTTCGGTATCCGCGAAATGGAAGGCAATTATGTGCCGTTCATCGTTTGGGCAAACTTTATTTGCGGCTTCCTTTATCTATTGGCTGTTTATGGTATTCTCAACAAAAAGTCCTGGCAAAAAACACCCTTGATTATCGCTTTAACAGTGCTGATTATCGCCTTTATCGGATTAGTTATTCATATACAAAACGAAGGTGTTTATGAACACAAAACCGTCAAAGCCATGATTTTCAGAACAATACTGACTTTAATATTTCTCTTAACCCATAAAAAAATCTTTAAAATGAAAAAATTCATGATTCCGGCAATCATTGGTATTGCCATGCTCACTTCCTGCGACAAAAAACAAACTGACGCGGCAGACCATTCTGAACATACAGCGCAAACTGAAAATGCTGCCACAGAAAACCATGACGATCATGCAGATCACGCCGACACCAGCGTTGGACTGGTTCTGGACAATGGAAATAAATGGAAAACCAATACCGAAATGTTGCCTTTTATTCAGGAACAAGAAAGACTTCTGGATGCCTATGACGATAATAAAGACGATTACAAAGTATTGGCTGCCAATTTAAATTCGGAGAACGAAAAGCTGATTAAAAGCTGTACCATGACAGGTAAATCACACGATGTACTGCACGTTTGGTTGACGGATCACATGAGAAATATCGATCTTTTGGCGAAAGCAACGACCAAGGAAGAAGCCGATAAAGTGACAGATGCATTGGAACATTCTATGGAAACGTATCATCAGTATTTTGATTAAACTTTTCAATTCCATATTTTAATTACCAAACCTTCAGTATTTACTGGAGGTTTTTTCATTATAATTTGCAAGGTAAAATATATATTGATAGACGATTATGTTTTTTTTGCTTCTTCCCAAAGCAAATCCATTTCTTCCAGATTCATTTCGGAAAGACTCAGGTCTTTTTCCCGGGCTAGTTTTTCCATTTTCTGAAAACGCGAAATAAATTTATTGTTGGTTTTTTCCAAAGCGGAATCCGGATTAATTCCTGAAATTCTGGCGTAATTGATCAATGAGAAAAAAACATCGCCCAGTTCCTGTTCTTTCTTTTCCAAATCGGTTTCCGCATGAAACTCTGCGAGTTCTTCGTCCACTTTTTTCCAGGCATCTTCCGCATCGTGGAACTCAAAACCGATTCCTTTTACTTTTTCCTGAATCCTGAAAGCTTTCACCATGCTTGGTGTTCCTTTTGAAACGCCCGATAGTACTGAAGAATTACCTTCTTTCAACTTGAGCTTTTCCCAATTCTGCTTTACCTCTTCTTCATCCTGAACTTTCACATCGCCATAAATATGCGGATGGCGGAAAATCAGTTTTTCGTTTAATGAATTGATGACATCAGCCATATCAAAAGCCTTTTTCTCTGATCCGATTTTGGCATAAAAAACCAAATGCAGCAACACATCGCCCAACTCCTTTTTAATTTCCTGCAAATCCTCTTCCAGCAAAGCATCTGAAAGTTCGTACACCTCTTCCAGTGTTAAATGTCTCAGGGTTTGCAAAGTCTGTTTACGATCCCAGGGACATTGTTCGCGCAGGTCATCCATGATGTCTAACAGTCGGCCGAAAGCTTCTAATTTCTCCTGTTTGCTGTTCATTTCTTTAGATTTATTAAACAAAAAACTTTGCTGAAATTCAGCAAAGTTAAAGTGTTTTCATCGGATTACTTCAATTGTACCATTTCAGCAATTTCCACATCGTAACCGCTTACGATAGGTTTCTGATCAGGGTTTTGCGTAATAACACGAAATTTATTTATTCCCAGTTTTTTCAGAATCTGCGTTCCGATTCCGTATTCCATATAATTGGCAGTGATGGTAGGTCGTTTTTCCTGTCCGTCCTGGAAATTCAGAAACTGCTGAAGTTTCCTCATGGTTTGTTCGGTATTGGAAACGTTATTAATAAAAATAAAAGCGCCTTTTCCTTCTTTATTTATCATCTCCGTTACCTTTTCCAATAAAGGATTTTCACCGTTCACCAATCTGGAAAGCACATCAAAATAAGCTGTAGAACTTTGTACTCTTACCAACACGGGTTCATTCAATTCCCAAGTTCCTTTGGTAATCGCAAAATGAATTTGATCGGTCGGTTTTTCCTGAAAAACATGGAAGTTAAAATCGCCGTAACGGGTTTTGATAGGACGTTCTTCGATCTTGTGAACCAAATCGCCTTTTTTCAGTAAATATTGGATCAGATCCTCAATCGAAACAATTTTCAAATCCAGTTTTTTTGCCAGTTCCATGAGTTGCGGAAGCCTTGCCATACTTCCGTCCTCATTCATGATTTCACAGATCACTCCGCCTTCTTTCAATCCGGCAAGTTTTGTTAAATCAATAGCGGCTTCGGTATGTCCGGCGCGTTTCAAAACTCCACCTTTTTTTGCACGCAGCGGAAAAATATGACCGGGACGCATAAAATCGGTAGGTTTTGTTTTTTCGTCCATTAAAGCCAGAATAGTTTTGGAACGGTCGCTGGCAGAAATTCCGGTGGATACGCCATCACCTAAAAGATCTACGGAAACGGTAAATGCTGTTTCCTTCGGGTCGCTGCTTCTGGTTACCATAATATCCAATCCGAGTTCGTCGCATCTTTTTTCGGGAAGCGGTGTACAGATCAAACCGCGGCCGTGAATGGTCATAAAGTTGATGATTTCAGGCGTCGTCAGTTCTGCTGCGGAAAGAAAATCACCTTCGTTTTCTCTGTCTTCATCATCTACAACAATAATTACTTTCCCTTTTTGTAGCTCTTCAATAGCTTCGGGAATCGTATTCAATTTTATATCGGACATCGTTTTCTGTTTGTTCGTGCAAAGATAACAATTTTAAAGGCGGAAACCGAAGAGAATGGAAACATCCTTAGCCACTTCTTTGCAATTCCTGAAACTCGGATTTAACATTATTTAACATATTTTTTTATCTTTGTCCACCGCAGTTGTAAAATGGGGAAACTTTCGATTTTTACTGATGAAATGGGCAGCAGTTTTTATTGAATAAACTATAAACATCACCATTTATGGAACGATACAAAGCACTTTTTCTGCCCATAATTTTATAGCGAAAAAAATGAGCGTAGTAGCAAGACAGGGTTTTAAATATACCATTATCGGTTATCTGGGATTTATTCTTGGGGCGCTGTCCACTTATTTTATATTTCCATTCAATTTTGAGTTTTACGGAAAACTCCGGTTTATACTTACCACTTCTGAGATCTTGGTTCCTATCGTGGTTTTCGGGTTGTCCTACGCCAATGTACGTTTCTTTCATCAGGCTCAAAAGGACGGCAAACATCAGAATATTCTTTCGCTTTCGCTATTGGCGGTGGTTTTAAATTTCATTGTTTTCGTAGGTTTATTTTTTCTTTTTCATTACTTCTTTCCTGAATTTAAGAAAGAAGAATGGTGGAGTTTAAAGAACCTGATTCTGCCGTTGGTTTTGGTCCTCTCGCTGTCACATGTTTTCAACAGATATGTTTCCAATTACAAAAGAATTGTAGTCCCGAATATTTTTGAAAACATTTTTCCGAAACTGGCCAATCTGATCGCGTTTTGTTTCTTTATTTTTCTTGGAATGACGGAGGCAACAGCGTTCGGATTTTTCTTCGGGATGTTTGTTCTGTCATTAATTGGTTACGCTTCTTATGCAAATAAACTGGAAAAAATTCAACCCGATTTCAGTACAGGTTACGTTCGCGAAAAGAATTTATGGAAATCCATTCTGAATTACAGTTTCTTTGGATTTTTGGGGAATATCGGAAATTATATTGCGATAAAAATCGACAGCGTCATGATCGGGGTAAGTTTGGGAATGGAGGAATTGGGTGTTTATTCCACACTTTTCGCCATTATTTCGCTCATCTCGATTCCGCAGCTGGGACTGTTTAATATTTCAGCGCCCATCATCAACAAAGCGATTGCTGAAAAAAACATGGAAGAACTCGACCGTTTTCATAAAAAAACCTCGCTAAGTTTATTTTTCCTTGGTGCCGTTTTATTTTCGTGTATTCTTGCGGGATTTCCATTTTTGGCCAGCTTCATCAAAAACGGAACAATGCTTCGGGAATCTGAACCTGTCGTTTGGATTCTAGGTTCGGCGATATTAATTGATCTGGCAACCGGATTCAACGGAAACATCATTTCGATGTCCAAATATTACCGTTTCAATATCGTGATTATGCTTTTTCTGGCTGCTCTTACCATTACGCTGAATTTCTATTTTCTGGAAAAAACGAATTTTGGAATTGTAGGTGTAGCGATGGCTACGGCGATTTCACTTACGATTTATAATATCATAAAAGTTGTTTTCAATTACATCAAATTCAAAGTGCATCCTTTGACGATTGAAATGATTTTCGTTTCCATTATTTCCACGCTTGCCATTACGGTTGCCATTGTGCTGCCCAATTTTGAAAGCAATCTGCTGAACCTTGTGTATAAACCCGCGGTAGTTCTGGTGATGATTGGAATTGGAAATTATTTTCTGAAACTTTTTCCTGTAGAAGAATATATTAACAGGAAGTTTATCCGGAGTATATTTAAGCTAGGCGGTTAATTGTCGATACATTTTCTGAGAACCTGATGCAGCGATTCACTTATTTTTATTCGAGAATAATGGCGCTGAAAATCGTACTGTAAACATGAAATTTCTTCAAACCTTTCCATAATATTTTCGGTTTCCGAAACTACGAAAGGCACCTGCGACATGAAACCTTCGGGAAAAATAACAAATGTTCCAAAGTTGATGGCATCACCCATATTTCCGGACATTTTCGTCATTCCATATTGTTCTCTATTGCTGAAAAACGAGGTTTCCAATTGCACCGGACACCAAAGAACATCCGCTTTTTTCATCCAAAAATCGAATTCACTTTTAGGTACTTTTTCATCAAAGAAAACGAGGATATTTCTTTTAACTTTACGCTTCAATTCTTTCAAAATCTGCAATTCTTCACCTGCCGCTTTTCCCAGGAAAACAAATGTTTTTGCCAGATGTTTCGCATTTAATTGCTCTTCTTTTTCTAAATGCTCAACTATTTTTTTATAATCTCTCCGGGATTGGGAAACAGTGCCAGGAATGACGATAGTCAGCGAATCTGACATTTTTTTTTCATTAGAAAACTTGTTATAAAAAACTGGCAAATACTGAAAATGAGAATCGACAGCAAGCGAATTTTCTAACACGAACCGGTGTGATACGTTTTGAAAAACCTCAGGCATTTTCAGCAAACCTTCCTTCAAAAGTAATTTCAGCCGATAAAGTGTTTGGTCCACGAAAATTTTATGTAATAATTTCCCTTTTGTAAGTTTTGAAAAATTGAGATTGTGAACAATAACCGCAGTATTGAAATGCTTTCTAATCTGATGAAAAATATTGAAATACCGATGAACAGTTCCGATAATGACCAAATCGAAATGCCCTTTTTTTAGCTGACTAAATATCATTTTCGGGCTGGAAATCTGCACGATTTTATCTTCACGATAATTCAGTTGCCGCATTATTTTTTCAGCAAAGAAATATTCAACCGCAAATTCTGCTGAATCTTCCATCAATTCCCGAAAATTCCCGGCAATTTCAGCGTGGGTATCCAACTCGATATAGGCAATACGTTTCAAACCAACGTTAGTTTTTAATACATTTTTTCACCGTTCAGATAGGTTTCCACAACCCGGATTTCCGAAAGTTCCTTCACAGAAATTTTATCAATATTCCGGTCTAAAACGACAAAATCTGCAAATTTCCCAACCTCAATGCTTTCTTTTTCTCTGCCATTTTCATTGGAATTTATTGTCGCACCAAATAACCATTGTGAAATATTTTCAGGCTCAGCTCTGTTTTTTATCGCTTCAAAACGATTACTGACAGGAGTTCCGAAGCCTAAAACCGGAGCGTACACATCTATATAACCGGGTACAACGGTGTATCCTTCTAAGTTTAAAACTTTAGGAGCTTTAAATTTGGCCAAAATCTCAACATTATTTCCGACAGCAAATATTTTTCCGCGATAAATCGCCATCGCTTCGGCTGTTTTTATGGAATCGTTTGCCGTATGAATATCTGCCTGATGGATAATAAGATCCACATTAAACTTAATCTGCGCAGATAACTGACTGGCTATTAGAAAAATAAAAAATAAAATTGTCTTTCTCATGATTTTTTCCTTTTCAACATTTGATTCCAGCGGTGACGTCGGATGAACTTAATTTCATCTGAACTGAGGTCATGAGGATGATTCTGGTTCATAAAAGTTTTCATCGTAGTTATAAATTCTGAAAACGAGCGGTTTTTAAAAGAAGATTTTGCGGAAGAAATAATGGCCAAAGGAAAATTGAGTCCGATATTGTAAAAATATTCGCCTAATTTTTCCGCTTTTTGTTTCCGATACTGAAAAGCAGTCGGCCTGAGATGTTTCACCCAAAGATCCTTCAAGGTCACCACTTCCCAACCGTGCATTGCGGACAGCATCACATCGATATTATCCCATCCCAACGCCGGCCGCAGTCCGTTCATCGCCTGAAAACATTCTGTTCTATAAGATTTTATTGGCCCGCGAACATGATTTTTAGAGGAAATATTTTCGAATTTCCATTGCTGTTCTGTATCTTCAAAATCATAAACTTTTGTTTCATCAAATCCTGCGTTAGCAATTTTAACAATTCCAGAAACCATTCCCGCTTTGGGATTATTTTGGTAAATTCTATTGATTTCTTCCAGATAATTCTCAGGGAAAATAATGTCTGCATCAAATTTACAGATTATGTCAAACTCCTTCAAATCCTGCGTTTCCAAGCCTTTATTAAAAGTACGAACTACTTTAGCTCCAGGTTCGTGCCGGGATTTCAGAAGGCTGATAACAGACATTTTACTTCCGATTTCCGAGTTTTCTTTAAAATCCTGAACGATTTTCAAAGTACTATCTGAAGATCCGTCATCGACCACTACCAGATGAAAATCTCTGTAGGTCTGGTTTTCCAGCGAGGACAGACAAAAACTGATGTTCTGCTCTTCGTTGTGAGCAGGAATGATGATTAAAAATTTCAAACGTTTTATAATTTATGAGGCTGCAACATTTTTCTCGGATCCAATATATCATCCAGTTGTTCTTTTGTTAATAACTGATGTTCAAGAACCAGATTATAAACGCTTTTTCCCGTTTCCAAAGCTTCTTTGGCAATATGGGTAGCGTTTTTATAACCGATATAAGGATTGAGCGCGGTAACAATTCCGATGCTGTTTCTCACCATATTCAGGCACACTTCTCTATTGGCCGTTATTCCGGTAATGCATTTTTCGCGGAGCGTATCCAGCGCATTACACAAAAATTGATTGTTTTCCATAATCGCGTGGGAAAGAACAGGTTCCATCACATTCAGCTGCAATTGTCCTGCTTCGGCAGCAAAAGTAACCGTAAGGTCATTTCCGATCACTTTATAACACACCTGATTCACCACTTCCGGAATCACAGGATTCACTTTTCCCGGCATAATCGAGGATCCGGGCTGCATAGGAGGAAGATTTATTTCGTAAAATCCGCTTCTCGGGCCGGAAGAAAGAAGCCGAAGATCATTACATATTTTAGAAAGTTTCACCGCGAGTCTTTTCATAGCGGAAGAATAGATCACATACGATCCTGTATCCGGAGTAGCTTCAACCAGATTCGGTGCTGAAACTATGGGATAACCTGTGATTTCAGCGAGATTTCTCGCACAGAGTTCTGCATAACCTAAAGGTGCATTAAGACCTGTTCCGATGGCTGTTGCACCCATATTTATTTCCACAAAAAGGTTGGCATTGTTGTTCAGTTTTTCAATATCCTCTTCCAATGTGGCCGCAAACGCTTCAAATTCCTGTCCCAAAGTCATGGGAACTGCGTCCTGAAGCTGAGTTCTTCCCATTTTGATGACATCCTGAAACTCTTCTCCTTTTGCCCGAAATGCAAAAACGATATTTTTCACTTTTTCCACCAGTGTGGAATTCATCTGCAGTAACGCCAGTTTTATTGCTGTTGGATAGGCATCATTAGTCGATTGAGAAAGATTGATGTGGTCGTTCGGTGAACAGAATTGATAGTCGCCTCTGTTCTTCCCCATTTTTTCCAGAACACGATTGGCAATGACTTCATTGGCATTCATATTCACAGATGTTCCGGCACCTCCCTGAATCATATCAATCGGAAACTGATCGTGCAGTTTTCCACTGATTAATTCATCACAGGTTTCAGAAATTCTCAAAAAAAGATTTTCGTCCAGAAGTCCAAGTTCATAGTTGGTCAGTGCCGCCGCTTTTTTCACGAAAGCCAGTCCTGTAATCAATTCAGGATAAGAAAACAGATACTGTCCGGAAATCCGAAAATTTTCTATTGCTCTCTGTGTTTGTACTCCGTAATAAGCATCAGCCGGAACGAGAAGTTCGCCCAACAGATCACTTTCTCTTCTGAAATTCTCCATGATAATTTTTGCCTGAAAAGTTAAGGCTTTTTGCTGCAAAAACAAGCTTTTCCGCAAAAATGAATTGATAGAAAATCAAATTGTTTTATGGATATTTCTGAATAAGAGCCTGTAAAATAGCCCAGGTTTCCATATCCACAATCCCATCATGAACTTCGGGCCGGAAGCGATACTGAAAGGCTTCCAGCACTTTTATATTTTCTCTGTTCCAAACTCCGGTGGGAACAATATCGTAACCGAATTTTTTAAGGCCATTTTGCACTTTCGTGATGAAAGGAATGCTGTTCTGTTCAAATGCGAAAGATTCAGTTGTGGTTTCATTCATGAATTTCTGTTTCGTTTCTTCATCGTACCACATGCCAATATTATATTCATCATACAGTTTTTTCCAAGGAAACATCGGACCCGGATCCTGCTTTCTGGTAGGAGCAATATCTGAATGCGCCAAAATATTCACAGGAGGAATCTGGTATCTTTCCACAATATCCTTCACCAAAGCCGCTACTTTTTTGATTTGTGATTCATCATACGGCGAAAAAACTTTTTTGCCAACAGAATCTAAGATATATCCTGTATTAACGATTTCAATACCAATAGACGTGTCATTCAGGTTTTTATCATTCCGCCACGCACTGACTCCGGCG
>JADMKO010000115.1 GCA_015478785.1 Chryseobacterium sp.
TCACTTTGGCAGCACAGTTTGCCACCTTACCGTTGGTGCTTTATTATTTTCATCGGTTTTCATTGATTTCCTTCATAGCCAATCTTGTGATTATTCCCATTGCTGAAATCATCATTATTTACAGCATGTTTCTCGCTCCTATGGCTGGATTGGGAATAAAGTTCAGCTGGATTTTTAAATTTTATGATTTGCTGGTGTCAAATGTTTTGGTACTTATTCGATGGTTTGCCGGTTTTGAAAGCGTTTTCAGCAAAAACATACCCTTTTCTCTTGTAGAAGTTGCGGTTTCCACGGTTGCGCTCTATTACCTCCGGTTTTTAATTCTGAAAATGGAATGGAAAAGTATTCTCCGTTTTGCCTCGGCTTTCGGAGTTCTTCTGGTGGTTCATTTCGGATTGAACCAATATTACAGCACGAAGGATGAGGTTATAGTTCATCATCATTTTAAAGAAAAATATATTTCTGTGAAAGAAAAAAAACAGGTAACGTTCTGGCTTCCTGAAAATTCAGATTTGGAAAAAACAGAGAAATATGTGATCGATCCTTATTTAACTTCCCGAAGAACCCGGAAATATACGGTCAAAAAACTTCCGCCTAACCAAACCTACTTCCGGTATGGCGGAAAAACGTATCAATTGGATGTAAAACAATAAAAAAGCATTCCTGGTTGGGAATGCTGATGTTTATTTTTAAACTTCGTCGTCTGAATCAATAGTGAACTGACGGGATTTGAAGTCTTTTTCATGTCGTTCAGAAATTACATCTTCTCCTTTTTCATTGATGATGAAATCTGTACTTTCAATGAACATCTCCTGAAAAGTCTTGAAGTCTTCTTTGTAAAGATAGATTTTATGCTTCTCGAATGTTGCATCTCCGTTTTCCGAATAGTTCTTTTTACTTTCGGTAATCGTAAGGTAATAATCTCCTGCTTTTGTCTCGCGCACGTCAAAGAAATAAGTTCTTCTGCCTGCTTTTAACACCTTGGTGAAAATTTCGTTTTCGTGGCGTTCCTTGTAATCACTCATTGTACGATAATTTTTGAAATCTTTAAAACAAATATAAAAGAATTCCGTCAATTGCAAAATTTTTTTCAGGAATTTGTAATCAAATCTTTATATTAATAAAAAATCTCTAATATTATTCAGAACAGATCACCGCTATTTAAGTGAGATTCAATATTTTATCCGCTTTTTTAGCAGTACTTTCCCGATGCGTGATGATGATGGAAGTACAGTTCCGGAGATCGTTTTCAATATTATTCAGGATATTTTCCTCTGTTTCCGTATCCAAAGCAGAAAGTGAATCATCAAAAATTAAAATCTGTGGTTGCCGAATCAGTGCTCTGGCAATGCAAATCCGTTGTTTCTGTCCGCCGGAAAGCATCACACCACGCTCTCCTACCATGGTCTTATATTGTTCTTTGAATTTTACAATATTTTTATGAACATCCGCCTTTTTAGCATACGTTATAATTTCCTGCTCAGTAGGATGATCCACAGGAAAACCGATGTTATTGGCAATCGTGTCCGAGAAAAGATAACTTTCCTGAGGAATATAACCGATCGCCTGTCTGTAATTCTCCAGGTTATGTTCTTCCAAATCTTTTCCGTCAATCAGAATAACGCCTTCAGTCGGTTGTATCATTCTGCACAAGAGCAAAGCAATCGTAGACTTTCCGCTGCCAGTTTTTCCCATAATGGCGAGGCTTTCACCAGCTTTCACTTTGAAACTTAGATTTTTAACAGCCTTAATTCCGGTGTTGGGATAAACATAACTCACGTTCCGGAATTCAATTTCGCCGCGAATCGGATAGACGGAATGATTGGTATTTATGATTTCAGGAACCTGCTCCAGAAATTCATTAATTCGAGACATGGAAGCTTCAGCACGCTGATTGACGGACGTAACCCAACCTACCATAGAAAAAGGCCAGATCAGAATGTTGATGTACATGAAAAAATCTGCAATTTTCCCGACAGATATTTCGTTGGCTAAATATTTTTGTCCGCCAATCCAAAGAATTGCCACATTCAATAATCCGATAACAAATAAAATAATCGTGAAGAAATACGCTTCGGTTTTAGCCAGATCCAGCGCTTTTTCCTGATAATCTTTTACTTTTATTCCGTAATTTTTCTCGATATATTTTTCTTTTGCAAAAAATTTCACCACCCGAATTCCCGAAAAACTATCCTGAACAAAAGTGGAAATCGCAGATTGGCTTTTCTGCATTATCTTTGATTTTGCATTGATAATGGAACTTACTTTATAAATTACAAAAGACAAAATCGGAAGTGGAATAAGCGTCCATAACGTCATCTCCGCATCTGTATTCACCATGTAAATACTGGTGACAATCAATAAAACAACGAGATTGACAACATACATTACGCCAGGCCCCAAATACATTCTTACGGCCACCACATCTTCACTCAGCCTGTTCATCAAATCTCCTACCGACGTACTTTTATATTGCGAAAGAGACATCTCCTGATAATGGCGATAGATTTTATTTTTCAATTCATATTCTATCTTTCTGGACGTTACAATAATCGTCTGCCGCATCATAAACGTAAAAAAACCTGTGAGTAGAGAAGATCCGACAATAATTCCAACGTAAATAAGCACTTGCTGGTTGAACCCAAAAGTATCATTATTTGCGATTTCATCCACCGATTTTCCTACAAACTGCACCTTGAAAATATTGAAGAAATTGCTGGCAACGATAAACAGAAAACCCCAAAACAACAGAATTCTGTGTTTCCAGAAATAGGGATTGAGGGTTTTCAGCGCTTTCATCTTGGGAAAAAATTTATGCAAAAATACGGATTTGAAAATAGATAGCGTAGGTTCTATCTGCGGTTTTGCGAGACTCTTTTCCAAAAAAATAGTATCTTTGCACCCATAAAAGTTCTTTGAAATGTTAGGAAGAAGACAGATTCGTGAAAAAGTGGTGAAAACCCTTTATTCTTATTACCAAAACCCTTTAAAATATGATATTCTGGAAAAAAATATGCTGACGGAAATTGATAAAATTTACCATCTTTATATTTACCAGCTCAACTTTATGGTCGCTTTAAAGGAATTGGCGGAAAAGCAGATCGAAATTGGAAAAAACAAATATTTGAAAACCGATGCAGAACTGAATCCCAATCAGAAATTCATCAGCAACCAGGTTTTAAAGAAAATTGAGGAAAACAGAGAAAGGATTTCCTTCACATCGAAACATAAAGAACTTCAGTGGGAAATGCACGATGATCTTTTGGTGAAGACTTTTCAGCGGATTATTTCCGGGAAACGCTACAAGGATTTTATGCAGGAAAACAGCCTCTCCTACGAAGAAGATCAGAAGTTCATCGGCAAACTTTTCCTGAGATACATTGCTGAGAATGAGGATTTTCATGAGCATATTGAAGAAAAAGAGCTGAGCTGGTCAGATGATTTTCATATTTCCAATTCCATGGTTCAGAAAACCATCGGCTACTTCAAGGAACACGAAGAATCTCATACGCTGATCCGAATGATCAAGGATCGTGAAGATGAAGAATTTGCCAGAAAACTCCTTCGGGAAACGCATCACAACTGGGAAGAGAACGAGGAAAAGCTGGAAAAAAGGCTGGAAAACTGGGATTTGGAAAGGATTTCTTTGATGGATAAAATTATCCTCATTACCGGTATTACTGAAATCGATCGTTTTCCACTAACGCCTTCAAGAGTTATTATTAATGAATACATTGAAGTTTCAAAAGTGTATGCGAACGAAAAATCCAATATTTTTGTGAACGGAATTTTAGATAAATATACCAAAGAATTAAATAGAATTTAAATTATGAAAAAATCAATCATTATGCTTTCTTTTGGAATGATGGCGGTTGCTTTCAATTCCTGCGGAAAAAACGAAAAGCCTGACGTTTTAATAGAAGAAAACACCACAGAAACAGCCATCACCGAAATGCCTGCAGAAATGGCCACTTCAAATCCACAGGACGAAATGCTTAAAAAAGCACAGTCTCATCCTTTGACCAATCTGGTATTATCCGAAAATCATTTTGATTTCAAAGAAGTGAAGAAAGGAGAAACTGTAGAACATATCTATGAGGTAACCAATACCGGAGAAAATCCATTGATCATTTCTGAAGTAAAACCGGGCTGCGGATGTACAGCACCTAATTTCACCAAAACACCGATTCTTCCCGGACAAAAAGGGCAGATTACGCTGAAATTTGACTCGGCAAGTTTTGACGGGCCACAAAATAAACAGGCAGAAGTGTATGCTAACGTAGAAAATGCACCTATCATTCTGTCGTTCTCTGCTAATGTAATCCATTAAAATAATTTACAATGATCACTATATTTTTACAAGCTCCGGCGGGTGACGGCGGAGGAATGACAATGATGCTGATGATGGCATTAATGTTTGTAGGTTTTTATTTCCTGATGATTCGTCCTCAAATGAGAAAACAAAAGCAGGAGAAGAACTTTCAAGCCGAATTGAAAATCGGACAGAGGGTAGTAACTACCTCCGGAATGCACGGCAGAATTGCACAAATAATGGAAGACGGAATTGTTATTGAAACGCTTTCGGGGAAATTGAAATTCGAGAAATCGGCTATTTCCAGAGATTATACCCAGGGAAGATTTCCTGCTAACGCTCCGGATGACAAGAAATAAAATCTGAAAAGATTAAAACCAAAAAACGCACTGAAATTCAGTGCGTTTTAATTTTGGGGTGAATGAGGGGTCTCGAACCCCCGACCTTCGGAACCACAATCCGACGCTCTAACCAACTGAGCTACAATCACCGTTTTGTGGGTGCAAATATAATGTTTTTGTCTGAATTAAAAAACTAAACTATCGAAATTTTTGAAGGCAAGCATTCGTTCGGTTGTAAAACCTTCAGCGTAAACACATCCAGACAATCTTCCCAAATCCTGAGCTCTATAGGTAAGGCTTTCCAGGAAATCTTTGGTCGCAATGGGAGTAATTGGCTCTTTGGATTCGGGATCATAAAACTGGGTTTTGTAAGCCAAACACGCTTCCAGTTTTTGTTCCATAAAATCTGAAATATCTACCACAAAATCGGGTTCGATGTTTCTCCACTGGATATAATGGAAAATATGCTTCGGCCGCCACGCTTCCTGTTTCTGCCCGTCTAATTCGGTTTCAATTTTTATCAATCCGGAAAGGAAACAAGCGTCTGAAATTAATTTAGCTGCTTTTGCATGATCGGGATGCCGGTCTTCAATAGCATTAGCCAATACCATTTCGGGACGGTATTTTCGGACTATTTTTACAATTTTCAATTGGGATTCCTCAGAATTAATCAGAAATCCATCTTTTAATCCCAAATTTTCACGAGCTGAAATTTTCAAAATCCGGGATGCTTCTTCCGATTCATGTTTTCGGGTTTGGTCTGTTCCCCGTGTTCCCAATTCACCTCGGGTCAAATCCAATACTGCGACTTTTTTTCCTTCAGAAATCATTTTAGCAATGGTGCCGCCGCATCCCAATTCCACATCGTCAGGATGAGCTCCTATAGCGAGAATATCAATTTTCATGATTCAAATTTACAACAATAAAAAATCCCGGCATTATTGCCGGGAATATTTGATTTATTTTATCAGATTAACTGTCTGAGTTCAGTTGTTCGCTCAGTTCGATTGCATCCTGATAATCCGGTTTTAGCTGTACTGCTTTTGCAGCATATTCCTTCGCTTTCGCGGGATTTTTTTCCAAGTTATAAAAAGCAACTGCATAATACGCATAGGAAAGTGTTTCCTTTTGTTGCGCTTGTTCTTCAGGTTTTTGTGCAAGAACAGTATTTATAAATTTCTGGTACGAAGTTTCAGCCATTTCAGCGTTGGAAAGTTGCTGATATGAAGCTCCTTTTGCATAATAAGAATACGCCCACGTTGGTGATATAGCGATCATTTTATCCCAAGTCAAAATAGCTGCGTCCCAGTTCTGTACTTCCTGATATGCTGCTCCTAATTTTACAATTGCATCTACATCATTCGGATTGGCCGCGATTTGCTTTTTCAAAGCTTCAATAGCAGGATTAGTCGGTCCTGCATTCGCAGCTGCAACATTGGCACCGCCACCTTTAATCTTAATTATTTCTGCATCCCAATCTAATGTTTGGTCTTTTGCATTTTTAGCAATGGTAATTTTCTGTTGAGCTTCCTGCATCATAGCAGACTTTTTAGCTTCATCTTTTTCATCTTTCGCCAAACCAGCGATAATCAATCCTTCCAAACCTCTGTCTGCAGGGTAAATTCTTGCTTTATCAGTCACTGTTGTGATGAATGTATTAAGATCTGCTTGAGCTTGGGTGTAATTTTTATCGGCATAATCCAGATATGCTCTCAGTTTGTACTTAATAGGATCTTGAACTACAGGAAAAACTTTGTTTAACGTAGCTCTGGCGTTTGCATAATTCTGATTTGTGAAATAAAGTTTTGCGATCTCCAGTTGAGTATCAGGATCTTCGTCTGCGTATTTAGCATAATTTTCCAAAGCTTTGGTAGCGTTCGCAGCTTGCTGGAATCTTATTTCATAGTTCGCTAAAGCTTTATAAGCCGGTGCATACGTTGGATCTGCTGCGATGGCTTTTGTAATTTCCTGTCTGGCTCTTTGCCATTGCTGAGCCTGCATCCATAATGTTCCCATTCTGGTATAAACGGATGCTTTATTAGCTGCAACAGGCAAAGCTTTATCGTAAGCCGTCATCGCATCACCCGCAACCTGAGGACTGTTGGTCAATTTCAACCGGAATGCATCTCCCAAAGTGTAGTAATAATGTGCAGGAACGCCTTTTCTTGAGGCTTTTTCTATTGCTTTATCCAGATACTGAACTGCCAGATCGGCATCGTTACTTCTTTCAAAAAGTGTCAAAGCCTGTCCAGCTCTGAAAAGAACTTCCGGATCTCTTTCTCTGGAATCTTTTACAATTTTCTGGATTTCTGCAATGGCAGCAGCTTTATTTCCTTTTCCTAATTTTATTGTAGCCAAACCAATTTTGTTCAAATAGTCTTTGCTGTTGGCAGCCAATCCTTTTCTGAAATATTCTTCAGCTTTTGTAAAATCAGGTTCTGTTTGGGTGAGGTATGTATTTCCTAAATAAAAATAGTTTTCGGCGGAAGCAGATTTGCTGATCATTTCCTCAAAATTCTTTTTTGCCTGAGCATATTTATGACTGTCGATACTGGTAATGCCTTCCTGTAAAGACTGGGCAAAAGTGAAATTAGCAAAAAATCCGACTGCAACTCCAAGTACTACTTTTTTAGATATGTTCATTACATTTTTCATTTTTAAATCTTATATTTTTTCATTATTTGTCTAAAAGCACACAATATTTATTCCAAATTAATATCGCTGGGGAAAATTAATACATTTTAACCTCCCGCTGATAGAGATTATATTTCTGTAAGCCTTCTTTCTGAACAATCATTTGTCCGATATGAGTACAGGAAAATCTGATAAATCCGTTAGCCATACTGAAATTGGCTTCACTGGTAAGAAAATAAAGGGTTCTGGTAAACGGGTAAGACATATTGGCAAGATTCAGAATTTCCGGCGATATTGATTTTCCCTTGACTGTTACAGGCAAGATTTTCACTTTATTTCTCAATTCCTCCGCTTCTTTGGAATAAGGCCTGCTGAAACTATTCAGTGCAACCACGCCAATTTTTCCGGGATATTTCTCCAGATTTTGGATGATATTCTCATTCCCGCTTAAAATAGAAAACTTCAGATCTGATGGTCTTTTATTGATCTCCTGCGCCACGAAATTCAAATTACTGGAATTGGTACCGTCGAAAATCAGTTTTTTTTCTTCAGAATGTAACGCATCAGAAATCTCATCCATAGAAATACTCTGAATTGGTGAATCCTTAGGAACTATAAAAACCACTGCATCGGCTGCGAACCTGTCTGGCCTGTATTCCAGATCCATCACTCTTTCGTATTCTTTTATTTCTTCTTCATTCAAATCTCTGGACATGACGATAATTTTCGCTTTTCCCTGTAAAAGATCCAAAAACGCATGGTCTTCTTTTTTAGTTTCCACGTTTATTTTCGTATCGGGATAAGTCATCATATATCCATCTGCAAGTGCCTGTGTTACACTTTGAAAAGACTCATCTGTCAGAATAGTAAGATTTCCTTTATGATACTCTTCAATTGGCGGGCTTTTTTTGCAAGATAAAACGGCCAACAAAAGAAATAGGCCAAAAATTCTAATTTTCATTTCTGAATTGCTTTAATCTTTTTGCACCTCGGAATATCCTGAACGATCCATAGAGAATCATCAGCGTTCCCAGCATATAGGCAATGGTAGCTTCCAAAGGAACAAAGAACCAAAGTTTAAGAATGATAAAAAAACCCAGGAGAATATAAAAAAATCCTGCTAATATCGAAAGCCAATTGAACATCATACGGTTACAAAAATAAGAAAAATTAAAAAAAGAGAAGCGTTTGCTTCTCTTTGATTTCATTACAACTAAGATGCCATTTATTCGAAATTCATCGTAATTGGAAACCTGAATCTTGCTCTAACGGTTTGTCCGTTTACCTTAGCAGGGGTCCATTTATTTCTGATGGACTTCACCGTACGGATCGCTTCGGCATTCATGTCTCTGTTTGGGCCATTGGCTTTAATATCAGTAAGACTTCCATCGCGTTCTACTACAAACGTAACCTCTGTTTTTACTGACCCTTCACCTTCCATAACAGAGCCGTCAAAATTACTAACAAACCTGTTTCTAAATGAGTTGATACCACCAGGAAATCCAGCGCTTTGCTCAACATCATCATAAATTCTATTGACATCCACCTTTGGAGCTTCTATTGTCGCTGCCTTAGTTCCTGTAGAAGGTGGCGGAGGCGGAGGTGTGTAGGTAGGCGTTTTCACTCCTTCCTGAGCTACAACTCCGGTGGTAGTTTCCAACTGTTGAGAAATTGGCGGCGGTGGGGTCTCTACCACAGGTGCCTTTTTCGGTTCCGGAACTACATTTTGAATAATCTCAATTTGTTCCTCTTCTACCGGAGGAGGAGGTGGAGGCGGCGGAAGATCTTCTTCCGGCTGTTCAATAATGGTTTCTTCCGGCAAAATTTCAATCAGATTGGCCTCAACTTCCGTTTTGTCCTTGGCAGTCATTTGTTGGATCTGCATGATCACAAACGGTGTGATTGCAACTACACAAAACAAAACTGTCCCCAGAATAAACGATCTTGTAAGAATTTTCCGATAGGAACTTCTCAGATCATAAGCACCATAGCTTTTGTTTCTGTTTTCGAATACAATTTCATCCAAGCTCAGATTTTCATTGTATGTATTTTCGTTTGCCATTTTACTTTTAAATTTTAACTGTCAAATTACTGACCGGAGGTAGCTGCAGATGCTGCCGCTACTCCTATTTTTCTATCATAGATTTCCTGTTCCCAAGGGCGGATTTCGGTAATACCGTAACGCTCATTCTTGGTAATGGCCATCTCATCCAACATATCAACAAAGTTTTTGTACAAAGCTTCATCTGTAGGTTTAATAATTACAGTGAAGATGTCTGGCTTTACTGCCTTTGCCTTTGCTTCCTGAACAACTTTTCTTATTCCTTCTCTGTCAAAACTTGTTTCTAACATATTTTGATCGGTGAGACTAGCTTGTTCTTCTTGATGATAAAACACTCTATTATCTTTTCCGATAATAATGGAGATTGAATTTTTTAAATCAATATCGTTTTTGGGTTCATTTGTAGGCTCCTTTGGTTTAGCAGGCAGCCCCAGATCCATTACATTTGGTTTGTTGAAAGTGGTAACCAACATAAAAAATGTAATCAAAAGAAAGGCCAAATCCACCATGGGAGTAAGGTCCACATGAGGAGGCTGCTTTTTAGAGCGAACCTTTTTCCCTTTTCCACTATTATCATTAACTTGTATATCTGCCATTTTCTTTTTAGTTAGTAGGACCTGTTTCCTGATTTGTAATTAACCAAAATTTAAGGAAATCGATATCTCTTAATCCTTCAAAAAGGCCTTTCACCCTGTTGTATTTGGTATCGGTATCTCCTTTTATCGCCATTTTATAATCGGGATTCACTGCCAAACTTTGCTCTACCCAGTCGATTAACTCTTTGCTGTTTTCATCCATAGGAACACCAGGAGCTTTAAAATTTTCCTGATCTTCTTCTGAAAGATTTAAAAAGCCTTTCAGTTGATTCATCGGCACTCCTATCGCAGTCACTCTTGTGAATGCTGCTTTTTCCTCATCGGAGAAGGTGGTCCCGTATTTCTTTGCCATATTGTCTAAAAGTTGCATTCTTTCGGTTCCATTTTCTACGGGCGTGAAATAGAATCTACCGTCTGTTGTGCTCAAGATTGTCATCAGACTTCCATCCGGAAGCAACTTTTCAGAAATTGAAGATGGCGTCGTAATATTCTCCACATCCGGTTTTGCAAACTGGGCGGTGAGGATAAAGAACGTGAGCAACAGGAAGGACACGTCGGTCATCGCTGTCATGTCTACACGTATATTATGTCGTTTAGGTTTAACTCTCGCCATTATCTTAATATTATTATTTTAACTACTAATTTTTCCGGGCTTTCATCACAGATGAATTGGCCCCCACCTATTAATGGTGTTCTGCAAAAGACTGCTGAATAGACATTGCAATCTCATCAATTTTGAAGGTCATGCTGTCGATTTTAGAGGTAAAATAATTATAAAAGATAATTGCAACTGCTGAAGTACCAATACCTAAAGCGGTATTAATTAATGCTTCAGAAATACCGATTGAAAGTGCTGCAGAGTCTGGCGTACCTCCACCGGAACCTAAAGCATTAAATGCTTTAATCATCCCAATTACGGTACCTAATAGTGCTACAAGCGTTGCCACGGTACCAAGTGTAGAGAGAATCATCATGTTTTTCTCCAGCATTGGCATTTCCAGAGTGGTAGCCTCTTCGATAGCCTTGTTAAGGGCTGCCATTTTCTGTTCTTTGTTCATTGTGGTATCATGAGCCAGAGCCTTGTAAGACACCAATCCTTCTTTAATTACATTTCCCACTGTACCTCTTTGTCTGTCGCATTCTTCGATGGCTTCATCAATTTTGTTTTCATTAAGAAGTCTTCTGATTGACATAACGAACTGATCCAAGTTTCCTTGTCCCTGAGCTCTGTTAAGCATAAGAGCACGCTCAATAGAGAAAACGATTACAATAATCATAAAGGTAATCAGGATCGGTACGATTGGGCCTCCCATATAAATAATACCCATAAATCCGTCTGGATGCAATTCTTTCGTTTCTACACCTGAGAAGCCTACAGACATTCCGGTAAGCCTTGGATCATCGGTAAAGTTTGAAGGATTTCCTAATACAAAGTAATAGATTAAATACCCAATAGCGAGAAGAATAGGCAATATTAATGTAGGATTTAACCCACCTGCTTTTCTAGCAACAACTTGTTCGTCGTTTGAAACATTCATTTCCATATTAAACTAAATTATAATTATTATTTTAAATTTTCGCGCCGTAAAATAACCACAAATATTTCTTACCCACAAGATTTCTATTGCATTTTTCTCAACATGAACAAGTGTTAATATTGGAAAATCCGCAAATAATGTTTGATTTTTTACGTGATACTTTCAATTCCGATCAAAATGCTGTAAACTCGAGAAAAAAGAATTATTTTTTTACGAATTCATCAATTGTGTTTTCCTTTTTTTTGGAACTAAACGACAATATTAATGATTTTTTTCGGAACAATTATCACTTTCTTTGGCGAATTTCCAACCAAATGTTTAACGGTTTTTTCATCCTGCAACACCCTTTCTTCAATTTGCTTGACATCTAAATCAGCAGGTAGTGTTATTTTAAACTTCATTTTCCCGTTAAAACTTACAGGATACTCAAACTCATCCTCCAAAATGTATGCCTCAATAAGAGCAGGGAATTCCGCAAACTCTATCGAAGTTTTATACCCCAAAACACGCCAAAGCTCTTCGCAAATATGCGGCGCATAAGGCGAAATAACTACAGCCAAAGGTTCAAGAATTTTTCTTTTGTTACATTTCAGCTTCTGCAGTTCATTCACTGCAATCATAAATGATGAAACGGAAGTATTGAATGAAAAATTGTCCAGATCGTAAATAACTTTCTTGATTAAAGTATGCAGAACCTTGTATTCCTGCTTTGTAGGTTCTTCCTCAGAAATGGAAACCACATCTCCGTCATAATATAAATTATAAAACTTCTTCAGGAAACCGTAAACACCGGAAAGTCCCTGTGTATTCCAGGGTTTGCTCTGTTCCAGCGGACCGAGAAACATTTCGTAAAGACGCAGACAATCGGCACCGTATTCATCACAAATATCATCAGGATTTACAACATTGTATTTGGATTTAGACATTTTTTCTACTTCCCTTGCGGTGATATAGTTTCCGTCTTCCAAAATAAATTCCGCATCAGCAAACTCTGGTCTCCATTTTTTAAAAGCTTCAGTATCCAGTTCATCGGTGGCTCCTTTTAATAAAGAAACATCAACGTGAATTTTTTGAACATCATATTCCTGAACGAGATTTTTGGAAACAAATTTATTCGTATCATTTATTCTATAAACAAAAGCGCTCATCCCCAGAATCATTCCCTGATTGATCAATTTTTTAAAGGGTTCTTCCTGTGAAATAAAACCTCTGTCTTTCAGAAACATATTCCAGAAACGGGAATACAGCAAATGTCCTGTAGCGTGCTCGCTTCCTCCGATATACAAATCAACCTGTCCCCAATAATCCGAAAGTTTTTTATCCGTAAAAACCTCATCATTATTCGGATCCATATATCTCAGGAAATACCACGAACTTCCTGCCCAACCCGGCATTGTAGATAATTCCAAGGGAAAAATACGTTCACTTTCCTTGCCCAAAGCAGAAGGTGCTGCAACAATTTTTTCATTTATTTCATCCCAATACCATTCCTTGGCGTTTCCTAATGGCGGATCGCCGTCCTCCGTAGGGAGATATTTTTCAACTTCAGGCAATTCTAAAGGCAAGGCTGAGACAGGCAATGTATATGGCATTCCGTCTTTATAATAGACTGGAACGGGTTCGCCCCAATACCGCTGTCTGGAGAAAATGGCATCGCGCTGTCGGTAATTAGTCGTTCCGTGACCGAGATCTCGGTCTTCAATTTCCGCAATAATTTTATTTTTAGCATCTGTATAATTCAGTCCGTTCAGGAGATCAGAATTCACACAGACAGAATCTTTAGAATCGTAGGATTCTTCCTGGACATCCACATCATTTTTGATTACATTCACGATTTCCAATCCGAATTTTTTCGCAAAACGATGATCGCGTTCATCATGCGCCGGAACTGCCATCACTGCGCCGGTTCCGTAACCCATCAATACATAATCGGAAATATAAACCGGCATTTTTTTCTGTGTAAACGGATTCAAAGCGTAACTTCCTGTGAAGGCTCCGGAAACGTTTTTCACATCAGACATTCTGTCGCGTTCGGTTTTTTTGGAGGTTTCTTCAATATAATTTTGCACTTCGATTTTCTGCTCCGCTGTCGTGAGCTTCTCTACCAAAGGATTTTCGGGAGCCAGAACCATGAAGGTAGCACCAAAAATAGTATCGGGGCGTGTAGTAAAAACTTCTATAATTTCTTCACTTTCTGTCGCAAACTTAACCGCTGCACCCTGAGATTTCCCGATCCAGTATTCTTGTGCATCTTTCAGCGGTTGAGGCCAATCGATTTGTTGTAATCCCTGGAGTAATCTTTCAGAATAGGCCGTAATTCTCATGCTCCACTGCATCATTTTCTTTTGATACACCGGAAAACCGCCACGTTCAGATTTACCGTCTTTTACTTCATCATTTGCGAGAACTGTTCCCAAAGCAGGACACCAGTTTACTGTAGTTTCAGCACGGAACGCCATTCGATAATTCAGAAGGATATCTTCCTTATCAGTTTCAGAAGCTGCGTTCCATTCGTCAGCCGTAAAATCAAGTTTTTCGGATTGTTGTGCGATTAAATTCTCCGTTCCATAGTTTTCGAAATGCTTGATCAGAGATGAAATGGGTTCCGCTTTATCAGTGGATTTATTGTACCACGAATGAAATAGTTCGATAAAAATCCATTGGGTCCACTTATAATACGATGGATCCGAAGTTCTCAGTTCCCGACTCCAATCGAAAGAAAAACCGATTCTGCGAAGTTGCTCTTCATATCTTGTAATATTCTGCTCCGTAGTTACGGCAGGATGCTGTCCTGTCTGGATTGCATATTGCTCAGCAGGAAGCCCGAAAGAATCATAACCTATCGGATGAAGCACATTAAAACCCTGATGTCTTTTATATCTTGCATAAATATCTGAAGCAATATAGCCTAATGGATGACCAACGTGAAGCCCTGCTCCGGATGGATAGGGAAACATATCTAAAACGTAAAATTTCGGTTTGGAAGTATCATTGGAAGCTTTATAGGTCTGATTTTCTTTCCAATACTGTTGCCATTTTTTTTCTATCTGCTGGTGATCGTAAAACATGTTATCCGATTTTCAATAATCAGCAAATTTAAGGTTTTGAAATGACAATTTTAAGGATAAACCACCAATGTATTTCAACAAAAAAGGTTGTCTCATCGCTGAAACAACCTGTGTAATTTTGATTTAGCTATTTACTTGATAAACCCTTTATTCCTCAATAATGGTT
Organism: Chryseobacterium sp.; assembly: GCA_015478785.1. GTDB lineage: Bacteria > Bacteroidota > Bacteroidia > Flavobacteriales > Weeksellaceae > Chryseobacterium_A. Next base: position 14,718 of record JADMKO010000115.1, read on the forward strand.
TAATATCCGGGTCTTTTCCGGTATAGTCTTTAAAGGCCTGATTCAAATCCCGGGAATTCCCCACAGAAAGAATATATTCCCGGAAACGATCTCCGTTTGCACGCGTCATTCCGCCGTTTTTGACAATATAATCCCAAGCTGATGCATTCAAAACATCACTCCACATATAAGCATAATAACCCGCTGAATAACCACCACCCCAAATATGGGCAAAATAAGGAGAATGATATCTTGGTGGAACTTCTGAAAGTGTAAATCCGGTTTTCTTCAAAACTTCTTTTTCAAATTCCAGAGTAGGTTTCAGTTGGCTTTCATCCGTAATTGAATGCCAGGACATATCCAGCATTGCTGCAGAAACCAATTCAGTGGTTGAATAACCTTGATTGAATGAATCCGCATTTTTTATTTTATCAACAAGATCCTGTGGCATCGGCTTTCCGGTCTCGTAATGAAGTGCATAATTTTTGAGAACTGAAGGTTCTAACGCGAAAAATTCATTGATTTGCGACGGAAACTCTACAAAATCGCGTGGCGTATTGGTGCCCGAAAGCGAAACATATTTTTGATTGGCAAACAATCCGTGCAAAGTATGCCCGAATTCATGAAACATAGTCGTCACATCATCATAAGAAATAAGAGAAGGCTTACCTGCCGCTGGTTTCTGATAATTAAACACATTGGTAATCACCGGTTTTTGGCCTAATAAATGAGATTGATCTACATAATTATTCATCCAGGCTCCTCCACTTTTGTTGCTTCTTGTGTAGAAATCTAAATAATATATGGCCATAGAAGTTCCGTCGTTATCGAAAATTTCATACGCAATTACATCGGGATGATAGACCGGAAGATCTGTTCTTTTCTTGAAAGTAATTCCGAAGAATTTTTCTGCAGCATAGAAAACTCCTTTTTCCAAAACGGTATTGACTTCAAAATAAGGTTTTATTTGATTTTCGTCCAAATCATACTTTGCTTTCCGCACCTGTTCTGCATAAAAATTCCAATCCCACGGAGCGAGTTCAAAACCTCCCTTTTGCTTATCAATCAGCGATTGAATTTCGTTTCTTTCCCGTTTAGCGGTTTCTACAGCCGGCTGAGCAAGTTGCATGAGAAGTTCTCTCGCTTTCTCGGGTTTTTGTGCCATTTGATCCTGAAGTTTCCATTCAGCAAAAGATTTTTTTCCTAACAACTGTGCTTTTTTCAGGCGCAATTTTGCCTGTTGCTCCAAAACATTTCTTGTATCATTCGCGTCCCCTTTTTCGGCACGCGTCCAGGAAGCATGGAAAAGTTTTTCTCTCGTATTTCTGTTTTTCAGATTTTGCAAAAGAGGCTGCTGCGTTGTATTTTGCAAAGCCAAAAGATATTTTCCGGAATGTCCTGCTGTTTTTGCATTCGCTGCAGCGGAAGCAATTTCATCAGCCGAAAGTCCTTCCAGTTCTTTTACATCAGAAACCAGCAAACCTCCCTGTTTCCGTGCTTCCAGAAGTTTATTACTGAATTGCGTAGAAAGACTTGCCAGTTCTTCGTTTACTTTTTTCAGCTGTTCTTTTTTATCTGCAGAAAGATTGGCGCCGGCGATTTCAAATTTCTGAAGATAATATTCGGCAAGCCTGCGATCTTCTCCGCTGAGAGACTGAATATCAATAGCTTTCACCCGCTGATACAGTTGGTCATTCAAATAAATCTTATCCTGCTGAGCAGCAAATTTCGGAGCAAATTCCACCTGCAATTTCTGGAGTTCAGGATTCGTATTGGCACTTGTAAAATTAAAGAATACACTTTGTGCTCTTTTTAAAACCTCACCACTGTTTTCTAAAGCCAGAAGGGTGTTTTCAAAAGTAGGAGCCGCTTTATTTCCGGTAATTTCAGAAAGCTCAAAAAGCTGTTGTTGCAATCCGTATTCAAACGCCGGCCGGAAATGCTCGTCTTTTATTTTATCAAATTCCGGAGCCTGATATTGCAGGGAACTTTTTTTCATAAAAGGGTTCGATGCCAAGGTAGCACTTACCACAGGTTCGGAAGTTGCTGAATTTGTCTTCATAGTATTACATCCGGTATTGAGAAGTAAAGTGGAAATTAAAAATAAACTTAAAACATTTTTTTTCATGTGAAAATATTTACATTCAGGTTTAAAGGTACGAATTTTTAGAATGGCGAAAGTGCCTCAGCGACTAATTTAAGGCTTTCTGGGAAATACTTTAACCTAACTTTAACGCTCTAGCGGAATCTAAATCCTTGGTTGGAGAGAATTTCTGTTTATTTTTGCGAATCTATGCGTAGTGTTGTAATATTGTTTGCCTGTTTGCTGATGTCAAATCTGAATGCTCAGGTGTTTTCTGGTGAAATTCTTCTTCGCGACCGATCGTCTTATTATCTGAATCAGGTGTATGTTACG
>JADMKO010000116.1:0-3510 GCA_015478785.1 Chryseobacterium sp.
CCACTCATGTCTATCGTAAAATTCCCGGTGAATGTACCCTGCTTCATCAACCTGCCGTCTGCGGTGATGACTTCGTAGGAAGTAAGTTTTTCTTTGGTTTTAATATGAAGAACATCATTTACCGGATTTGGGTAGAAAACCACATCCGTTTGTTTTAACGGGGTTTCTGCTGTGTTCATTTGGGTACATGAAGACGAGGTGGCCAGTTTGGCAAAGAAAAACTGGGATTTCCCGCTCAGGGTATTGCCATGCAGATCGGGTACGCCGTCATTGGGATCCAGAAAAAGGCTGCTGTGTTTGAAGCCGCCCACCACGTAGTTTCCGTCCTGATCTACGGCCACTGCGGTCAGTTCATCCATCGTTCCGTAGCCGCTCAGGATGTCATAAGCACCCAACACCGCGCCGGTATCTCTGTGAAGTCTTACCAATAACGGGTCAGCACCGTCATTGGCAGGCCTGACCATGGGAAAGCTGCCCCAGGTATCGCCTCTACTTCCTTTAACTAGGGCAATTTCATTATTATTAATCACGATACGGCTTTTCATAAAACGGTATCCTTCTATGGAATTGGTGGATATTGCAGTGGGGATAGTGGCCCACTGCACCTGTCCTGTTGCATTAAGTTTCATCACATAAGGATTGTACCCATTAAAGATATACGGAAATGTATAGTTGCCGAAAGAAACATTATTATTAAATACGGTTGAGCCATTTTGATTATAAATATAGTAATACCCCGTTATGTAGATATCAGAGGTATTGGGGTCTTTTACAATATCGAAAACACTGTTATCATCAGGCATATTAGCAGGATTATTAGACATGGTGAATTCTTTTCTCCACAGTTCAGTGCCTGGTTGAGGACTGTTTTTTCCCTGAAAAGCCAGTAGATACCCATCTTCTGTAAAGGGAACTCCTGAATAGGAAAAATCGGAATATAAGAAAGTTCCAGATTCCATTCTTTTTCCTGCAAGATAATACCGGTCCAATCCTTCATCAAATACCAGATTCACTTTTCCCTCGCCTAATCCTTGAGTGATAGATCCTGTTACCGGCAGCAGTAAGGGGTTGAGTTCCGGCGTCATATTCCCGTTGTCATAAGCGAACTTCACCAGATAGTACTGATAAGAATCCGTAAAGGAAGCAGGTACGGTAATCGTGCCGTTCAGATGGCTACCGGCTTTAAACCCAAGAATGGCGTGGATATTTTTGGAAGAGTCCATGGTGAAGATAGCAGAATCCGCGTTTCGCAGGGGCCACGTCACATCTCCCTGTAATTCTTTATGCCATTCCAGAGTACCATTGCTGGTCTTGTATTTAAGCAGATAAGCGGTTTTTAATCCTGGATCAGGAGTGGTTGTATCCGAATTAGGAACCACCAAATTGGGCAATACAACAGTATCACTAAAATGTATAGGCGGGATATTGGGTGACTGCACACCAGTGAAGTTTGAAAAATTTCCTAAAATATAAATGCCACCTGCATTATCCAATTCAATATTCCACGCAAACTCATTTCGGTTCCATCCACCTATAGTTCGTGTCCACCTTACATTGCCCTGACAATCGGTGGAAAACAGGAATAAATCTTGCTTATCATAATTAGGCACTGGAGCGCCATTAAGGGTCGGGCTTCCTGGATTAATGGTGGCCAGATAGTAGTAATTGTTATCACTGTCCACTTCGATATCTCGGATGCTTTCGTCATTAGTATAAGAGAATCCTGAGCCAAAAGAACCTTCGGATCCTCCTCCGTATTGTCCCCATTGCCAGGTGTAGTTCTGGGCCGGGAGCATGAGACAGGCGAAGAGTGCAGAAATGATGTAGATTTTTTGATTCATAATTTTTTTATTTTGATACTAAGGTAAATATTTTTTGTAAAACACAATAAAAAAAGCCGAAGGGTTGCCTTTTGTAAGACAACCCATGGCTTTACTGATTATTCTTTCAGTAATTTGCTTTGCAGAGGCCGATCCTCTGTCACAATCGTCACAATATAAACCCCTTGCAGCCAGGTAGCTACCTGAAGTTCTATCTGTCCTTTGGAAGCATCCAGTTCTTTCCGGTACTTCACATTGCCCATAGCGTCATGCACCAGCATCATTCGGGCCTTCTTCGCTAGATCTCCGGTATCGTACCGTACCGTGGTTTGAGTTTTTGCGGGATTTGGCGCCAAGCTCATGGTAGCTTTCACAGAGACAGCGGCAGGTGCTGCATGTTTGCCTTCCATGTCAGGGAAAGGTACTTCTAACTCAAATTTGCATTCCGGCCAGTAAGGATTCACAAGCATGGTGTCTTTATTTTAAAGATGCGAAAATGCCAAAAAGTTGCAGATAAGGGTGGAATAACTTTGCCAAAGTTTGAAACTTTGGCAAAGTTGAGACAAATCTTAACCGAGTCACCACCACTGTCTTTGTCATGCTGTAAGCATCCCCACTTTTAAGCAAACTCACACAAAAAAATCCCGGAACATTTTACCCCGACCCTAAAAGGAGCTGTTCCGGGATTTTTTCATCTACCGAAGAACAGATCTAGAAGAAATAGACCGTCTGTCAGGCTAAGCCCGTCGAAGCCTTCTCTCCTTTAGAGCCGGCGTAAAGAAAATCTGTTGCTATCTAATAGTCCACAAACTAATTCACCTGCAAAAAACCATCCCGTCATCCTCCTTCGTCGGATGCCACCTCCTCCGGAGGAGGGGAATATTTCGGCGAACCGCAAGCAGATTGTTAACGCAAAAAGCTCCGATTTCGGTTCCTTTCTTTTGAAATTTCGGCTTGCGATATTGCCATAAGTTGGACATGGGGTAACTACGAGGTAACTACGGGGTAAGTACGGGGTATGTACGGGTGAAGTATGGAGATAGAAATTTTGAGGCGATCAAAGTCCCTGTCTTAGGGACATTCTGCGGTTCGTTATTGTACAACTCATGTTTTCAGGAAGGTTTAGCTGCCGACAGCTGCACGGATCATTCAGCTTTATCCACTCAACTGGTATCGTAATTTCATAATGTCTTGTATAGTTATGTCAGGATTAATTTTTTAACCTGTATAGTTATTTCAGGACAGGTCAATAACGGACAATTGACTACTTAGGTACCGTCATCCTTCGGGTACTGTTCGGGTCTCCTTCGGGTACTGTTCGGTAAAATAGGGGTTTTACCGAAGGTTTACCGAACACGACCCGAACACCATCCGAACAAAACCACTTTTTTGTTCCCGCTGTTCTTTTTTGTTGCCGGATCGTATTCGGACATTAATATGACCTCTTCGGACAATAATCGGTAAAAGGACGTTCGCCCCTATACAAGCTTGTTTACGTGAATTTTCGGGTGTATGTTTGTACTTCATTTAAATACATTTTACAATGGTAGAAATTAAAAAAGGAATTAGGGGAGGATTAAGTGGTACCTTAGTAGAAACCCATTGGAGGTGTAAGGACATTATCAAAAGCAGCTCACGAGAAGGTTGAATTTTCAGCAACGGTAGGCTTGCGCTTCATTTTTTCTGGGTA
>JADMKO010000116.1:3520-16937 GCA_015478785.1 Chryseobacterium sp.
TCTGCCAAAAGATCTGGCGTTGATCGGCAGTTTGATCTGCAGTGAAATAATCATCTCCGAAATCTTTGCGAACATCTTTTGCCTTTAAAAATTTGCAGATTTCCAGTTTCACGGAGATTTGTATTCACAAATTCGAAGCAAGTGAGTTTTCACCACTTTTCTGCCACATTGCGAATCCGTCAATAGCTTTTCTCCCGAAACGCCCATCAGCAAAAGGTTTCCAAAGGTTCAGCAATAGTTGTACCGTAGTTCCCGGTACGCTCCAGCCTATCTAAGGTTATTACAGAGCATATAATTTTACACCCGGAAAACAGGAATTAAGAGGTAAGCAAAAAGCCAAACAGGAATTTTCCGCAGTTTCAGTGTTATGTTTCAAAAAAAGCAAGAATAAATACCTAAGGGTGATAATTTTTTTTATATTTGTTGGAAACTTTACAAAATTACTGCACGAAGTGAAACTTTTTCTAAAATTTGCATCCTATAAGTAGAAATGTGTGTTTTAAAATTAATTGTCTAATAAATTCCAACAAATATGTTTTCTTATCGATTAAAAAATTACTTTACTTTTCTGATTTTCCTGTCTGCTTTTGCCACGTTTTATTCGCAAAGAGATCCTTCAGTAAATAAAGCTACTCCGTCTGCACTCACTATGAAAGCCGGAGCTTTCATTGATGTGAATGTGCCTCCATATCCGGCGTCTTCTTATACCGCAGCTCAGCTGATAGAAAATGTTCTCATCAAAGGGAATTCAAGTTGTGTGAGCGGGAATATTACCAATGTAATCGTTTCACCGAATACTTCTCCCTCCGATCCCGACAGAACCTGGGGATATTTTAACAAAGGAACAACCAATTTCCCGTTCGATGATGGAATCATAATGGTAAGCGGACCTGCTCATGAAGCCGGAAATGCTTTTGAATCGGGTATTCTTTCAGGAGGGCCTACCACAACTCCGGATCCAGACCTGATTGCTGCAATTAATCCGTTAGCTCCCTTGCACAACAGTACTTTTATTCAGTTTGACTTTATTCCTTCCAGTACGCAGATTACGTTCAATTATCTGTTTGCTTCCGAAGAATATACATCTACTTTTCCTTGCGGAAATTTCTCTGACGGTTTTGCACTGTTGATCAAGCCAGTAGGTGCACCTAATTTTACTAATATGGCGATTCTTCCGGGTGGAGGTGGGCCTGTAAGTGTTACCAATATTGTCCCGGCTACTCCTTATTCCTGCGGCCCCATTAATGCTGCTTATTTTGCAGGTCATAATACAGCCAATATTGAAACCAATTTTGCCGGACGCACCATTCCTTTGACGGCCACGGCAACCGTAGTTCCGGGGCAGGCCTATACTTTTAAAATGGTGATTGCTGATGCATCAGACAGTTCTTATAATTCGGGTGTTTTTATTGAAGGAGGTTCTTTCGATATCGGGTTGACTTTAGTAGACCCGGGAGGTGCAACATTGCCTGCTGAAATCCAGATGTGTGATAATGATCCAAAGACTTTAATTTCATCGGTACAAATTCCTGGAGCGCTTTATCAGTGGTCACTGAATGGACAGGACATTGCCGGAGCAACCAATCCGACATACGTAGCGACGCAGCCGGGAGAATACTGTCTGGAAATTATGGTTCCCAACAACCAGTGTCCGGCCGTAGTGTGTATCAATATTGTAGGCGGTAATGCTCCTATCGTTCAGGATGTCGAATTTGTTCAATGTTACGGCCCGGATGCGGTGAGTTATAATTTAACTCATACTCAGCCTTATATAACTTCAACGCAGGGTGTCACGTTTGCTTATTATGCAAATCTGGCTGATGCACAGGCACAAAATGGCAACACAATTCCTAATCCTACGAATTACATGAGTCCGGGTGGTGTAAGTGTGTATGCTTTGGTGAAATCCACCTTTTGTCCTGCAATTGCTAAAATTGATTTAGTAAAAGCACCGGAAATGATTGCTGATATTGCCCAGCCACCCGGAATCAACTGTATCCAGCCTCAGGTCAACCTGAATGCAACAGCTTCTGTATTCCCTGCGGGTTCCGTGATTAGTTGGGAAGCTTCCAACGGTGGTTACATTTACTCTGGAGCTAATACACTGACCCCGGTAGTTACTGCAGGAGGGCGATACACGCTCACCATTACCAAAGCATATGCAATAGGTGATATCGCATGTACGGTAACTGCTTTTGTAGATGTGCATGAAGATTTCAGTCCGCCATCGGTAACGGTAACAGCGTCAGATATGCGAGTTTGCGCAGGCGATCCTGTTGTTTTATCCGGAGTAGGAGGACAAAATTTTGTCTGGTCGCACAGTGCTTCCACATCAGCGGATATTACAGTGAATCCAACACAAACGACTACTTACACAGTATATGCTGTAGGACTGAACGGTTGTCAGTCTACCACACCGGCTTCCATTACCATAGAAGTTATTCCGGCAATAAATACTATTCTGCAACCTATTGCCGGACAAATATGCGTTGGAGATCAGATCACTTTAGATGCAGGATTTAATGAAAATTATACTTATACATGGAGTAAGGTTGAAAATTCGATTCCATCAGTTATCGGAACCGGACAAACCATCACTGTAGATCAGATAGGAACCTACACAGTAACCATCGAAAATGGAGAATGTGAAGCCACTTTTGAAACCAAAGTGATTACAGCACAACTTCCGCAGATTACCAATGCAGATTACCAGTCGGGTACACTGACGATTACAGCAAGCAATCCGAGTTTTACAAATCCTTTGGAATATTCTATTGATAATGGTTTCACATGGCAGGAATCAAATGTTTTCACTGGTGTTCAGGACAATACGACCCTGATGCTCATGGTTAGAATTAAAAACACTTCGTGTGTGACCATCAAAGATTTCTTTACACTGCACATTCCGAACATTATTACGCCCAACGGAGACGGAAAAAATGATGAACTGGATTTCAGTGCCATCAGCAGATTTGAAGATTTCGAAGTATTTATTTTCGACCGTTATGGCAAGAAAATTTGGGAAGCCGCTAAAAATGCACCGGTTTGGGACGGAAGATTCCAAGGCAGGGCATTATCTACAGCTACATATTGGTATCAGGTGAAATATAAAGATCCCGTATCAGATACCATGGTTCTGAAAAAAGGGTGGGTACTCCTGAAAAACCGAGAGTAATTCACAAGACAGTTTATAAAATTTGCCCTCTTTTCGGAGGGCATTTTTTTATTGATATTTTTTCCAAAGTTGGGTGAATCCGATAAAATCTTCCACCGAAAGTTCCTCTGCTCTTTTATCCATAAATTCATGTGACTTCAGCGCTTCAGGAATAACGAGTGATTTCAGTGCGTTGGAAAGCTTTTTCCTTCTCTGGTTGAAGCCTGTTTTCACAATTTGTTTGAAAAGCACTTCATGATATTCCAATCCGGGTTTTGGATTACGAATCAGCTGTATCACTCCCGATTTCACTTTTGGCGGAGGATTAAATACATTTTCATGAACGGTAAATAGGTAGTGTACATCGTAATAGGCCTGAACAAGAACCGATAAAATCCCATACTCTTTGGTGCGCGGAACCGCCGCTGTTCTTTCGGCAACTTCTTTTTGAAACATTCCCACCATTTCCGGCACACGGTTGTAATAATCTATAATTTTAAATAAAATCTGAGAGGAAATGTTGTAAGGAAAATTCCCGATAACAGCAATTTGTCCCAATTCTGTGAAGGAAAAATCAGTCTTCAGAAAATCTCCGATAAAATGATCATCGGTAAGTTTCGGATAATTTTGCTTCAAATATTCTATAGATTCATTGTCAATTTCCGCAAGATAAATCTCCTGTTTTGGGTGTTCCAGTAGATATTTGGTGAGAACCCCCATACCGGGGCCCACTTCCAGGATATGATGGTATTCCTGAAAGCTGAGACTGTTGACAATTTTCTTCGCAATATTTTCATCGGTTAGAAAATGCTGTCCAAGGTGTTTTTTTGCTCTGATGCTCATGATGGTTTTTTAGAAAAATTGGTTTCATAAATACCTTTTGCACAGCAGCCGAAGATATTGTTTTATGTTTTTTTTAACACCTTTTTATCCGGTGTTTCCGGCAAATTTCGGAAGTTTTTTTCTATTTTAGCCAAAAATTTTGATGCAATGGCAAAAACAGTGGAGGACTTTAACAGAAGAAGGCTCAGATCCAGCAATATCACCGTCGTGGTCAGTATCGCATTGGTTCTTTTTCTGGTTGGGCTGTCAGGATTAATCCTGATGAACGCCCAGAAGTATTCTGATTACCTCAAGGAACAGCTGGTAGTCAATGCCTATTTCGATCAGGATTATGACCCTAAAGATTCTTTAAAATTGGCACAGCGCGAGCAGGAAGCGGTGGAGAAAATCAGCAGTTTGGCGGCCGTAAAAAGAGCCACTTATATTTCCCGGGAACAGGCTACTCAGGAAGCCAAAAAAAGCCTGGGAATCGAAACTGAAGCCTTGTTCGATGTTCATATTTTCCCGTCATCTGTGGAAATTGCGCTGAAACCGGAGTTTGTGGATCCAACAAAAGTAGATGATGCCATTAAGCAAATTGCTGCTACACCGGGAATTGTAGATGTGAAAAATAATTCTGAATCTCAGCAGATTTATGAAAATCTTAATAAAATCCTGAAGTGGATTCTTTCCTTTTCTCTCCTTTTTCTGGTATTGGCCATTGTTCTCATCAATAATTCCATCAGGCTGAAGATTTTTTCAAAAAGATTTATTATTAAAACGATGCAGCTGGTAGGAGCCAAAAGAAGATTTATCCTGAAGCCTTTTATTATAGAAGCCATCATTCTGGGCATATTAGGCTCGTTGCTAGGACTGCTTGCGTTGTTTGGTGTGTGGTATTATTTTACTTCTACCATTCAAACTCCTTTTGTCCAGGATACACAACAATATGTATGGCTGTTGCTTTTGGTTTTCGGAATCGGTATTCTGATCACCGTTACAAGTACTATTTTTGCTACCTGGAGGTTCCTGAGAAGCAATATTGATGATTTATATTATAACTAAAAATGGCAAAAAAAAATACTGCGTTTTCAGCAGAAAAGTTTGGGGCTCCAAAGTCTGATAATGTTTCGCAGAATCATCCGTTCTACTTCGGAAAAGAAAATTTCAAATGGATGTTGATCGGCCTGATTCTGATCATTGCCGGATTTATCCTGATGATGGGTGCAGATGCTAACACCGTGGACGGCGTTTACAATCCTGAAGTCTGGAACGAAGGCATTTTCTCTTTCCGCAGAATCCGGCTTGCACCGTTGCTGGTGATTGCAGGATTCGCTGTTCAGGTGTACGCTATTTTAAAAAGAAATAAAAAATAAACTTTTACAATTCAAAAAACCATCAGAACTCATGCTTCTTGATGGTTCTTTAATTTACTGCCATGGATTTAATCAAAGCCATTTTTATCGCTATTATAGAAGGCCTCACGGAATATCTTCCCGTTTCTTCTACCGCTCACATGATTTTCGCAAGTTCCATTTTTGGTATTCAGGAAGATGAATTTGTGAAAATGTTTCAGGTTTCCATTCAGTTTGGAGCTATTCTCGCCGTGGTTTTCCTGTATTGGAAAAAGTTTTTCGATCTTTCCAATATCAAATTCTATCTGAAACTGGCCGTGGCTGTGATACCCGCTTTAGGATTGGGCTATATTTTTGATGATAAAATAGAGGCGGTTCTGGGCGATCCGGTTCCCATTGCTGTTGTACTGATCTTAGGTGGAATTGTCCTGCTTTTTATTGACAAACTTTTTAAAGTCCATATTATTGACGACGAAAAAGATATTACCTATAAAAGCGCCCTCATTATCGGTTTTTGGCAATGCCTTGCCATGATGCCGGGAACCAGCCGAAGTGCGGCTTCCATCATTGGAGGAATGCAGCAGAAACTTACCCGAAAAGCGGCTGCAGAATTTTCCTTTTTCTTGGCAGTGCCTACCATGCTTGCGGTGACTGTATATTCTGTTTTTTTGAAAAACTGGAATCATAAAGGAGTGGAACAGAAAGGCTACGAAATGCTGATGCAGGGCGATAATATGCTGATGTTTCTTGTGGGAAATATCGTCGCTTTTGTGGTGGCTGTCGTTGCGATTAAGTTTTTTATCGGCGTTCTTACCAAATACGGTTTCAAACCCTGGGGTTGGTACAGAATCGTCGTTGGAATTGTGTTGCTGATTTATTTTACACAGTTTAAATAATAGACATTGACAAGCGAAAAACTGCAAAACGGAACGGTATTACTGGTGGACAAACCATTGGACTGGACTTCTTTTCAGGCGGTGAATAAAATAAAATTTAAACTAAAAAGAGAATTTCCGGAACTTCCGAAAAAATTTAAAATTGGCCACGCCGGAACTTTGGATCCTCGCGCAACCGGCCTTCTGATTGTTTGCACCGGAAAAGCTACCAAGCAGATTCCTGAAATTCAGGAAGCGCCAAAAGAATATTTTGCAGGAATTAAAATTGGGGTGCAAACCGAATCCTACGATACTGAAAAACCCGAAATTCTGCATCAGGATTTTTCTCATATTGAAGAAGAATTTATTTTGAAAACTCTTGAAAATTTTGTTGGCGAGATCGATCAGTGTCCTCCCGTTTTTTCTGCCATCAAAATTGACGGAAAACGGGCTTACACTATGGCGAGGGCAGGCGAAACTGTAGAAATGAAATCCCGAAAAACCACGATACATTACCTTCAGGATGTTAAAATTGATCTGCCATTTGTTTATTTTACTGTGGGATGCTCGAAAGGAACTTACATCCGAAGTTTGGCGCATGATATCGGTACCGCTTTGGGCGTTGGCGCCTATTTAACGGAACTGAGGAGAACTAAAATTGGGGAGTATTCCGTAGAGCAGGCATCGTCCGATTATTTAAACAACGATTTTCGTTTTTCTGATCATGAATAAAATCCGCATCAATAAATATCTTTCCGAAGTGGGCTACTGTTCCAGAAGAGCAGCAGATAAACTTCTGGAAGAGGGAAAAATAATTGTCAACGGAAAAGTTCCCGAAATGGGAACAAAAGTTTCTGCCGAAGATGAAATTCTGGTGGAGGGAAAATCAATTTCAAAACCGGAAGAAGAAGAGCATGTTTACATTGCTTTTAACAAACCTGTAGGAATCGTCTGTACTACCGATACACAAAGGGAAAAAGATAATATCATCGATTTTATTGGCCATCCTAAAAGAATTTTTCCGATTGGCCGATTGGATAAACCCAGCGAGGGACTGATTCTCCTGACCTCAGACGGCGACATTGTGAACAAAATCCTTCGCTCCAGAAATAATCATGGTAAAGAATATCTGGTGCGGGTTGACAAACCGATTACTCCGAAGTTCTTACAGAAAATGCGGAGTGGTATTCCGATTCTGAATACCGTGACAAAAAAATGTGAAGTAGAACAGCTCGACACAATGTCGTTCCGGATTGTGCTGACGCAGGGACTTAACCGACAGATTCGCAGAATGTGTGAATATCTGGATTACAAGGTTTTGAAACTGAAACGCGTCCGAGTTCTGAACATTTACCTCGATATTCCTGTCGGAAAATGGCGGGATTTGACATCGGAAGAGCGTGCTGGACTGGAAGAACTCATCCGGGATTCCAGAAAAACCAACGATTAATCTTTCAGGTACATTCTCATTTTCCGTTCATATTCGGGTTTTGTTTTGATGAATTTCCAAATTTTCTTTTCATCAGGATTTGAGATTCGGTAATAGATGATTTTATCCGCAGAATAACGGAAATAAGGATGGGTTTTCAACCAGCTTTCCGGCGCATCGGTCAGGGTATGTTTTTCCACAAGTGAAGGATTCAATGGACTTGTAGAAACCAGTTTTTCCGCTAAGTTGCGGTCGATATCAAACACTTCAAACACTTGGTTTTTATCCACAAAACCGCCGAGTTTCTTTCTGAAGCCGATAAAACTTCCGGCTGCTTTTCCGTCGAAACCAAATTCCAAAAGTTGCTGATAAGTGAGTTCATTAATATCGGTTTTTGAAAAATTGGTAGCCGATTCTTTTGGAGAAATTTTAGATGCTACATTTGTTGTGCTGTTTGTGGATTCGGTTTTCAGAACGATGAAGGGTTTTAATTCTTCAAATTTTTCCGGCGAGATCACAAAACATTTCTGAATGTCCTCCAAGGTGCTGAATTTCCCTTTCAGATTCCGGATTTTATAATTGATAATCACGGCGGCTTGTTTTTCTGAAAATCCTAAAGCTTTCCAGCCTTCCGCGTCCAATTCGTTAGGATCGAAAAAGGTGTGGCTTTTGGCGGATTCTTGTTTTGCAGTCCGTGTTTTCTCTGTAACGCTTTCAGGCTGACGTTCCGGAAGAAGCAAATAAGGTGCGAGTGCTTTGTACTGTTCGTCGCCGATAACAAAACATTCTCTGAATTTTTCTTTGCTCATAAAACTTCCGCCCAAATAATTTTTATATTTCAGAATGGCGGCAGCTTGTTTCTCGCTGAAACCTAAGTTTTCCCATTGCTGTTGTGAGTATTGATCCGGATTAAATTTTTCACTGATATTGATTTTGCTTTTGGCAGAAACAGGACTGTAAAATGGACGGTTTTGAGAATGGTTTCGGGAAGAAGCAGTTTCGGGAAGCAGAATGTAAGATTCCAGTTCAGCATATTTTTCATCTGAAACAGCGTAGCATTTTTTAAACTGTTCTTTAGATACGAAAGTGCCACCTACAATATTTTTATATTTGAGAATAGTTGCAGTCTGTTTTTCCGAAAAACCCAATAGCTGCCATTGTTCGGCATTCAGATCATTGGGATTGAACGCTGTATAAATTTGGGTTTTATCTGCTGGATTTTCGGAAAAAGAAACCATACTTTCCGGAATTTCCGGAGAAGGTTCCGGAGTATTGGAAAGGAAAATAACCGCGCTTGCTGTCAAAACAGCCAGAATGATGAACCATAACTTACTTTTCAAGTCCATCAGAGGCAAAGTATTTTTCATTATGCATTATTTTCAAGCAAAACTAATTGGTTCTCAGGAAAATAACATCAGGAAAAATCCCTTTTTTTATTCAGAAATATTTTATTATATTGGCGGCTCAGCCAAAGAGTCTTTCAATTTTTGCAATTCCGCCTTCAGGAATTCCAGCCGGTCAATCATAGAAACAGTTTCAGATATTCTGCTGTTGGTGGTGAGCGCAATCCGGGCTCCGTCTAAGGTATAGCCTTTTTCTTTCACCAAATGGTAAATAATTTTGAGATTTTTGATGTCTTCGGGAGTGAAATACCGGTTTCCTTTTTTATTCTTCTTCGGCCGCAAAATAGGAAATTCCTGCTCCCAATAGCGGATCAGAGAAGTATTTACGTCGAATGCTTTGGCCACTTCACCAATAGAATAATATAATTTATCCGGCAGATTAATCTTCATACTGATGATTTTCAGCAAATGTAGGAAAAAATCAGAACCGGAAAAAATGGCACAATACCGCAGCTTACCGTGATTTTTTGGAATAGTGAAGCCACAAACTTTTGTTCACCTTTTAAAAAAGTAGTAATTTTAATGCCTAAAATAACAGTTTGCAACAGAGTATTATGCATGCATAGTATATTTGTTTACCTTTACAAAAATCTAAACATACGTTAACACATGAAAATATTAGTTTGTATCAGTAGTGTTCCGGATACTACTTCCAAGATCAATTTTACAGCAGATCAATCTGCTTTCGATAAAAACGGTATTCAGTGGGTCATTAATCCGTTGGATGAATTTGCTTTAACCAAAGCCGTAAAACTACAGGCTACAGGTGCTACGGTTACCGTGCTGAATGTTGGCGGTCCAGAAACAGAACCCGTCATCAGAAAAGCACTTGCCATTGGAGCCAATGATGCGGTTAGAATTAACACCGAACCTAAAGACAGTTATTCCGCAGCCAAAGAAATTGCGGAAGCAGCGCGCTCCGGAGGATATGATTTAATCCTTTGCGGAAAAGAAAGCATTGATTATAATGGCGGCGCAGTTCCCGGAATGGTAGCTCAGTTGTTAGACTGGCCTTTCGTCAATGCCACTGTAGGATTGGAAATTGATGGTTCCGAAGCGAAAGCTGTACGGGAAATTGAAGGCGGAAAGGAAACTATTTCTGTAAAACTTCCTGCAGTAATTGCCGGACAGAAAGGATTGGTGGACGAGAAAGAACTGATTATCCCCAATATGAGAGGAATTATGACGGCCAGAACCAAACCGCTCAACGTGATGGAGGCTGCTTCTACAGAAGTAAAAGTAGAACCTGTAACATTTGAAAGTGTTCCGACAAGAGCTGCTGTGAAAATGGTAGCGCCGGATCAACTGGACGAGTTGGTAAGATTGCTTCACGAAGAGGCAAAAGTGATCTAATTTTTCAATTTCAATCTTAAATTTACAAAAAATGGCAGTATTCGTATACGCAGAAAATATTAACGGTATTTATAAAAAAGCAGCTTTTGAAGCGGTTTCTTATGCCAAAGCTATCGCCGACCAAAAAGGGGAAACGGTAACTGCGGTTTCTTTCAACCCGACAGATTCTTCAGAACTTCTGTATAAATATGGCGCTTCGCAGGTAATTCATGTAAAGGATGAAGGCCTTAAAAACTTCAGTGCCAAAGCAGTAGCAACCGCAATGGGAGAAGTGGCAGAAGGGAACATTATCGTATTTCCTCATACTACAGATGCTTCTTCGGTAGCACCAATGTTGGCCGTAATGAAAGACTATTCTTTAATTACCAATGCAGTAGCGGCACCGGAAAGCACGTCGCCTTTTCAGGTGAAAAGAAGGGCTTTTTCAGGAAAAGGTTTCATGCACGCAAAAGCTACTGAAGAAAGAGTGATCGTTACAGTTTCCCAAAACGCTTTTGGAGCAAAGGAAAATCCTGTTTCGGGAACTGAAGAAATTAAAAACCTTTCAATAACTAATGAAGATACCAAAGTGTTGTCTCATGAGCAGTCTTCAGGAAAACTGGATTTGAAAGAAGCAGAAATTGTGGTATCCGCAGGCCGTGGACTGAAAGGTCCTGAAAACTGGGGAATGGTAGAAGAACTGGCAGAAGTATTGGGTGCCGCTACGGCGTGTTCCAAACCGGTTTCGGATATCGGATGGCGTCCGCACAGCGAACATGTCGGACAGACCGGAAAAGCAATTGCACCGAATCTTTACATTGCCATCGGTGTTTCCGGAGCTATTCAGCATTTGGCCGGAGTGAACTCCTCCAAAACAATTGTAGTCATTAACAATGATGCGGAAGCACCCTTCTTTAAATCTGCTGATTACGGAGTGGTGGGCGATGCATTTCAGATTGTTCCGGAATTGACAAAAAAAATAAAAGCACTGAAGGGATAATTTTTTAGTTATTCCGATTTAAAAGCCCGATTTTCGGGCTTTTTGTTTTCCTCAGAAATTATTTTCAATTTCGATTTACAAATATTAAATTTACTATATATTTGCCATTATGGATTATAAAGAACTCGTTATACGCGGAATTTCCTATAGTCAGACGCAGTCAGGTGCTTATGCCCTGCTGCTGGAACATGAAGAGACTAATGTGAAGCTCCCCGTTGTTATTGGTAATTTCGAAGCGCAATCTATTTCATTAGGATTAGAGAAAGACATTCATCCGCCGCGGCCGCTTACCCATGATCTTTTTACTCAGTTTATTACGGCCACTCATTATTCTATAGTTTCAGTGATTATTTACCAAATTATAGACGGCGTTTTCTTTTCTAATATCAATTTTCTTCATCAGGAAACTGGCGAAACGATGGTGATGGATGCCCGCACATCCGATGCTGTAGCCATGGCGGTGCGTTTTGATGCTCCTATTTATACGACTTCAGATGTGCTGAATGAAGCAGGTATTCTCCTCGAAATTGAAGAAAAAACGATAGAAGACGAAAATTTGGAACAGGAGATTTCAGAAGACAGCCTACAAGCAATGTCACTGGAAGATCTTCAAAAACTTCTGGAAGATGCCGTGAAAGAAGAAGATTTCGATACCGCAATGGAAATTCAGCAGGAAATCAAGAAAAGAAACAAGAAAATAGACTGATAATTTTAAAACTATGAACCTGAAAATTCGACTTGTTATCCTCAATTTTCTGCAATTTGCAGTTTGGGGCGCCTATTTGACTTCAATGGGGAATTACCTAAGTTCAATAGGATTGGGGCCTCAGATCGGACTGTTTTATGCCATGCAGGGAATAGTTTCCATTATCATGCCCGCTATTCTTGGGATTATTGCTGACCGGTGGATACCTGCGCAAAGGCTTCTTGGATTTTGTCATGCCATTGCAGGAATATTCATCATCGCTACAGGTTATTATGGGATGACAGCGGGAGCCTCAGTAGATTTTGTTACTTTGTTTTCACTTTATTCTGTAAGTGTGGCCTTTTATATGCCTACTATCGCACTGTCTAATTCGGTAGCTTATGGAGTTTTGGTGAATAATGGATTTGATACGATTAAAGCTTTCCCTCCGATTCGCACCATGGGAACGGTCGGATTTATTTGTGCAATGCTTTTTGTAAATTTTGCAGGAATGCCCAATGGTCAGTTTGGATTTAATTTTTCAAATCAAAATGATTTTCCGAGTTTTCAAAACAGCTACAGCCAGTTTTTTGTTTCAGGAGTTTTAGGTATTTTACTTTTTTTATATTCATTTACGCTTCCAAAAGTGGCCGTTACCAATTCCGGGGAGAAGCGAACTTTATACGATGCATTGGGACTGAAAGCATTCAGTTTATTCAAGGATAGAAAATTAGCGATTTTCTTTATTTTTTCTATGTTTTTGGGGGTTTCGCTGCAAATTACCAATGGATATGCGAATCCGTTTATTACCAGTTTTAAAAATATTCCCGAGTATTCTGCTACTTGGGGTGCTAATAATGCGAATGCGCTCATCTCGCTTTCTCAAGTTTCCGAAACTCTTTGTATTTTACTAATTCCTTATTTCCTGAAAAAATTTGGGATAAAAAAAGTGATGTTAATGGCCATGTTCGCATGGTTTCTTCGGTTCGCCCTTTTTGGTGCCGGAAATCCCGGGACTGGAGTATGGATGTTTGTTTTATCCATGGTTGTGTACGGGATTGCTTTTGATTTTTTCAATGTTTCAGGTTCCTTATTTGTTGACAAAGAAACAGATAAAAGTATGCGGTCAAGCGCACAAGGCGTATTCATGATGATGACCAATGGCTTTGGAGCCACCATCGGAATGCTAGGAGCAGGAGCCATTGTAAACCATTATGTTTATTCACAGACTGATCCTATTGCCCAATTGGAAGGGTGGACTATTTCATGGTATATTTTTGCAGCGTATGCTTTGGTTATCACCATTTTATTTGCCATGGTCTTTAAATATAAACACCATCCTGAAGAAGTAACAGAAGTGAG
>JADMKO010000117.1 GCA_015478785.1 Chryseobacterium sp.
AAGTTCGGAACCATCAGTTGTCTGAAAATCATTCCGTTAGTAAAGAGCGGAAGAGTTTTTAGGGAAAAAGAAGGGGTGACCCTTTGGGTGAGCAACGACAGAAACCATGTTCCCATCTCCATAAAAGCAGAATTGGCAGTAGGTTCACTGAAAGCAGATTTAAACCAATACCAGAATGTAAAATATCCTTTGGCGTTTAGAAAATAGAAATGATTTTCATCAAAAAAACAACACTTTTTTGGGTGTTGTTTTTTTAGAGATCTATTGAGTATCGGAAGTGCATTCTGTAGCTCAATTGTGCACGCAGTGAATGCACATTTCAAAGCTTATACAGATTGATTTCGATGAAGTTTATTTTACGAAGTTTTAAACTGTTCCAGCATTCTGACATCGTTGTCGAAAAACATTCTGATGTCATTCATTTGATACAACAGCATCACGATTCGTTCAATTCCCATTCCGAAGGCATATCCTGAATATTTATCGGCATCAATATTGACATTTTGCAACACGGCAGGATCTACCATTCCACAACCCATAATCTCGAGCCAGCCGGTTCCTTTCGTTATTCTGTAATCCGTTTCTGAGTTCAGGCCCCAATAGACGTCCACTTCCGCACTCGGCTCGGTGAAAGGAAAATAAGAAGGTCTCATCCTGATCTTCGATTTTCCGAAAAGTTCTGTTGTAAAATACTGAATGGTCTGTTTCAAATCAGCAAAACTCACGTTTTCATCAATATAAAGTCCTTCTATCTGATGAAAAATACAGTGTGAACGGGCAGAAATGGCTTCATTCCGAAACACTCTTCCCGGCGACAGAATTCTGATCGGAGGTTCATTATTTTCCAGATAGCGGATTTGTACCGAAGAGGTGTGGGTTCTGAGAAGTACATCGGGATCTTTTTCAATAAAAAAAGTATCCTGCATATCCCGGGCAGGGTGATATTCCGGCAAATTGAGCGCACTGAAGTTATGCCAGTCGTCTTCTATTTCCGGGCCGTCAGCCACTGCAAAACCAATAGATTTAAAAATTTCTGTAATTCTGTTTTTTACAAGACTTATGGGATGCCGCGAACCCAGCGTTAGGGGAAATCCCGGTTTGGTGAGATCTTCGTTTTCTGCAACCTCAGATACAGACGATGCACTTTTCAGCATTTCCAGCTTGGCTGCAACAGCCTGTTTCAGCGTATTGATCTTCTGCCCGAAATCTTTTTTCTGGTCATTCGGCACCTGTTTGAACTGATCGAACAGCTCATTAAGAATTCCTTTTTTTCCGCTGAACCGAATCCGGAATTTTTCGATTTCCTCTTTCTCTGCTGCATTGAAACTGCTGACCTCAGCGAGCAGTGCATCCAACTTTTCAATCATGCTCTTTGGTTATATTTAGTCTGCAAAAATACAAAAATTTAGCGGTAATGATGAGGCGTAACTATTCAAAAAAGACGCATCCTAAGATGCGCCTCTTAATCATTTATAAACTCAAAAAAAATTATTGGGAAGCGGTTGCTTTGATCACCATCTGAACATTCACTTCATTTTTAATCAGTCCGTTCTGTACCGGAACCTGAAATTTAACACCATAATCTTCCCTCATGATATCTTTCGGTTCTGTAGCAATAGTTACAATCCCTTCATTAACGGTAACATTGGCGTTGAACGAAACAGGTTTAGTAACTCCCTTTAAAGTCAAGTTACCATCGATCATCGTGTTATAATCACCACTCACTCCCGTTGTCACTTTTGTAATTTCGTAGGTTGCGATTGGATATTTTTCCACTTCAAAGAAATCTCCGGATTTTAAATGGCCTTCCAGTTTTGCTTTCTGCTCTGCATCGTTTTTTAAATCCTCGTTTTCCAAAGAATTCATATCAGCAACGAATTTTCCGCTTTCCAGCATTCCGTCTTTTACGGTCAGTTCTCCGTTTTCAAATTTTATTTTTCCAAAATGGCTCGTGTTTTCGCTTTTAAACACTTTAAATCCCTTCCATTCGATGTGGCTTTCTCCAGTATTTACAATATAAACCGTTCCATCCTGTGTTGTTTCCACTTCAGAAACTTCGTTGGTAATGGTTTTGTCTTTTCCGCAAGAAACGGCAGATAAAAGGGCTAGGGAAAGGCCCGCAATGATAAATTTATTTTTCATAATTTTTATTGTTAACAGGTGATTATTGTGGTCTGGCTAAACTAAGAAAATAATTTTATTTATAAAAGTGTTAGTTTTGTCTTATGCTTTTAGAAATCACGAATCTGCATTTTTCATATCAGCCGGAGAAAAAGCTTTTCCAGCATCTGAATCTTCAGGTCGGAGAAGGCACATCTGTTGCCCTCGCCGGCGAAAGCGGTTGCGGAAAATCCACCTTGCTGAACCTTATTTACGGCACTCTGGACTGGCATGAAGGCGAAATTTTATTTTCAGGAAGAAAACTTCAGGGCCCGAAAGGCAATATTGTTCCCGGAGAACCCGACATGAAACTGGTGTCGCAACAATACGATCTGATGCCTTATGCTAACGTGTACGACAACGTGGGGAAGTTTATTTCCAATACCAACATGGTTCAGAAAAAAAATGAAATAACAGAACTGTTGCACGTGATAGGAATGGAAGAATTTGCATTGGAAAAACCCCATTTTCTGAGCGGCGGCCAACAACAACGGGTCGCTATTGCCAGAGCTTTAGCGAAGCTTCCCAAATTACTATTACTGGATGAGCCTTTCAGCAGCATTGATTTTTTCAGAACCTCAGAACTTCGGGAACGGCTTTTTGGATACGCGAAAAAAAACAATATAACCATTCTTATTTCCACCCATGAAATTCAGGAAGTAATGCCCTGGCTCGATGAAATTATTATCCTGAAAAACGGAGAAATCCTCCAGCACGATCCTGCAGAAGAAACGTACAGGAATCCAAAAAACGATTATGTTGCAAGGCTTTTCGGGGAAGTGAATGTTCTTTCGGAAGAACAGAAAAACAGATTACAGCTTTCTAAAAAACTATGGTATCCGCATGAAATCAGGCT
>JADMKO010000118.1 GCA_015478785.1 Chryseobacterium sp.
TTTGTTCGCTTCGCCGCCAATTCCGGCATTGTTTACGGCCACATCCAATTGGCCAAATGCGTTTACCGTTTCTTCTACAAGTCTTTGGTTGTCTTCCGGGCTGGATGAATCTGCCCTTATAAAAAAAGCTTCACCACCATTATTTTTAATTTCTTCTATTACCTTGTTCCCATTTTCTTCATTAATATCGCTCACTACCACTTTTGCACCTTCTTTAGCAAAAAGCAATGCAGTAGATTTTCCAATTCCTGAACCAGCACCCGTAATAATTGCCACTTTATTATCTAATTGTTTCATATTTTTAATGTCTATTGGATTAAGGAAAAGTAAAATTACATAAAACCAAACCAATTATTCTTCCATAATTTAGCTTTTCTTTTAATGCCTGGAAACAAAAAAGCCGAAGATCATTCTCCGGCTCTTGTTTTATCTTATTTATTTCTTTTATACATTAAATCGAAAATGCATGATATCGCCATCCTGCACGATATATTCCTTACCTTCCACACCCATTTTACCGGCTTCTTTCACCTTCGCTTCGGAACCGTACTGGATAAAATCGTTATACTTTATTACTTCGGCACGGATAAATCCTTTCTCAAAATCGGTATGAATAACGCCCGCAGCTTGGGGTGCAGTCCAGCCTTGGCCAATAGTCCAGGCGCGAACTTCTTTTACTCCGGCCGTGAAATACGTTTGGAGATGAAGTAAATCGTACGCTTTTCTGATTAATCTGTTAACGCCCGGTTCTTCTAGGCCGAGTTCTTCCAGAAACATCTGTCTTTCTTCGAAGGTTTCCAGTTCGTTGATATCGGCTTCTATCTGAGCGGCGAGTACTACTACTTCGGCATTTTCTTTTGCTGCCATTTCTTCAATTTTCGAAATCCATTCATTACCGTTTTTAATGGAATTTTCATCAACATTGCACACGTAAAGAATCGGTTTTTTGGTTAAAAGCTGAACTTCGTCGATCATCGCATGAGTGAGATCATTCGTTTGAAACTCTCTTGCATTTCTTCCGTCTTCCAGAAATTTCTGAAGAGAAAGCAATGTTTCGTAAGCCAGAATATCATCTTTCTTTCCGGATTTGATGAACTTTTTTGCTTTATCTACGGCTTTTCCTATCGTTTCCAAATCTTTCAACTGAAGTTCGATATCGATAATTTCCTTATCCCGCAACGGATCTACAGAACCTTCCACATGAATGATATTTCCGTTTTCAAAACATCTCAACACGTGAATAATCGCCTCACATTCGCGGATATTGGCGAGAAACTGATTTCCCAAACCTTCTCCTTTTGAAGCACCTTTCACCAGGCCGGCAATGTCCACAATTTCTACCACTGCAGGCAGAACGCGTTCCGGATTGACCAGTTTTTCCAGATCAAATAGTCTCGGATCCGGGACAGAAACCGTTCCGATGTTGGGTTCAATCGTGCAGAAAGGGTAGTTTGCCGACTGCGCTTTGGCGTTGCTTAAACAGTTAAAAAGAGTTGACTTGCCTACATTCGGAAGCCCTACAATACCACATTTCATAGATGACGAATTAGAATATTCCGGACTTAGAAAACGATGTTCCCCTGCCCTTTTGTTTTAGTGAGCGCAAAGATAGTGATATGGATCGTGACTGGAAAATAAAGATTTGAAGGGAGGGGAAATAATGAAAGAAAATGCAGACTGATAAATGTGTATATTTGGATAGATAATCAAATTGTCGAAAATGAATTTAAAGTTTAGTGATGAGGAGATAGATTCTGCTATTCGCAAAAACTCAAGGAGCAGTTCAATGATTCTTGATTTGAAAAATACAGCATCATGGATTCCAGATGAAAAATTATTTTACGCTAGAGAAAATAAAAATAAGATTGAGCTTGCCAGAATTAAAACTCCATTCACAGCATTGTTGCCAACCATAATAATTATTTTCAAAAAAGATGATCTTCAAAAACCTAGATTAAGATTAAGCTTCTTTGGATACTTATTATTTTCACTTTTGCTTATAATGGTTTTATATATACTACTCAAAAAAGTATTTGATGATTTCGAAGGTGATATATTTTCCGCAACTTTTATTTTACTTTTTTTCCTTTCATTATTATTTTGTGAATTCTTATTAACTAAAAAGACTTATAATAAGTTGGAAAGGAGAATGTTTAGTAATAAAACAAGCTAAAATTTAATAGTAGAATTTTTGGATTGAACAACCTCACCATTACCCACAAAAAAAAGTCCAGGAAATCCTGAACTTTCTTTTTTGGTAAGATATTGAATATTACCAGTCTCTTCTCCGGTCGTTGCCACCGCCTCTGTTGTAGCCACCGCCACCTCCGTTTCCGCCGAAGCTTCTTGGCTTCTGCTCTTTCGGACGTGCTTCAGATACATTCAGCACTTTTTGCTTGAATTCCTTCTGATTCAGTTCTTCAATTGCTTTCAGTGCGTCTTCATTTTCCGGCATTTCAACGAAACCGAATCCACGGCTTCTTCCCGTTTCACGGTCGGTAATGATTTTTGCTGATTCCACTTCTCCGTAGTTTTCGAAAAGTGCTTGTAACTCGCTCTCAACTGTATTGTAGTTAAGATTTGAAATAAAAATGTTCATAATAAAAAATTAAAAAAAAAATGATTAAATAGTGGAAACCAAAAAAACGGACATATGAACATTGATTGATTTTCTCATTAAATAACTGGGTGCAAGATACAATTATATTTTAAATCTGCAGAATTTTTGTGTTATAGAAATGTTAAATTTTCAAAAACATTGGTTTTCAACCAATTTGGATCGGGATTAGCTGTTGCGGAAGATGCGTTTCGGCAAATATCTTCCTCGCTTCATCCGTAAAAACCGACAGATCTTGATAGCGGTTGGAGAAATGTCCAAGAATTAATTTCCCCACTTGTGCTTTCCGAGCAATTCTGGCGGCTTCCAGCGCAGTACTGTGACCGGTGTGTTGCGCCATTTCGTGCAGATCGTGCAGGAAAGTAGCTTCGTGATACAAGACATCTACATTCTGAAT
>JADMKO010000119.1 GCA_015478785.1 Chryseobacterium sp.
GGGAACTCAAAAAGCTTTTGTTGGCCATCTGAATGTTCAGACAAAAGCTTTGGCTTATCTCGGTTTCGGTATCTTACAACCTGTTATTACCCGGATTTTCGGTTATTTTCCTGCTCAATATTTTGGTCTGGGCGAAAGTTTGCCTTCAGGGTCTGCGAAAGACTGGCGCACTTTAATTTTAAATAAAAAATCAACTAACAGACTTCTCGAAAAAATCCCTGAAGAGTATTCCAAAACTTTGAATCAGGAAGTTCTCGTTATTCGGGCTGAGGATGATTCCTGGCTCACCGATAAAGGCGTGAAAAAACTGATGTCCGAAACGTATCCTGCGATGAAACCTGAATATAGGTTGATGCGCACTGTTGAAAGCAAAAAAAGAACGATCGGGCATGTCAATTTTTTCCGAAGCTACAACCGGGATTTATGGAAAGTAATTGCCGATTTTATTTCCTGAAATGATGAATGAAATAATACAACAAACAGCATTTTTTGTAAAAGAAAAACTTCAGAATGCAGAAGCAGGCCACGATTGGGCGCACACGGAAAGAGTCTGGAAACTGGCAAAACAAATCGCTTCCACAGAAGTTTGTAATCAAGATGTTGTGGAGTTCGCTGCTTTGTTGCACGACATTGCCGATCCTAAATTTCATCACGGAGATGAAACCGGAGCTTTGAAAATCGCAAATGAATTCTTGGCCGGAAAAGAGATTTCCTCGGAGATTATTGATCAGGTTTTATTTATCATTCAGCATCAGTCCTTTAAAAACAGAAAAGATATTCCGGCTGAAATCCCCATTGAACTGAAAATTATACAGGATGCCGACCGATTGGATGCGATGGGTGCGATCGGAATTGCGCGGGCTTTTCATTTCGGAGGTTTTAAAAACAATCCGATGTATAATCCCGAAATTCTTCCCAAGATGAACATGACAAAGGAAGAATATAAGAAATCAGCCGGAACTACCATCAATCATTTTCATGAAAAATTATTGTTGCTGAAAGATTTGCTGCACACCCAAAAAGCAAAAAACATGGCAGAAGTGCGCCATGCTTTTATGCTTCATTTTCTGGAACAGTTCCTGAAAGAATGGAACGGGGAAATTTAATTATCCGTCAAATATTACTTTTTGATAAGGATGAATTTATATTTTTTCTTATTGATCATTTCTTCCTGATACAGTTTGTTGCCTTTAATTTTAAAAACCTCATCTTCGCCACAAATTTTACCTTTGGCATATTTCTCCACATAATTCAAACTATCAATAGCCATTCTTTTCTCCCGGCATTTCAGTATTAATTCATTATTTCTTACTGTCCATGTTCCTTTTGCAATCTGGGCGCAGGTGGAATAAACGTATTCGCCGTTTTCATGAAGTTGTAAATTAAGATCCAGCGCATAAGCACCGTGTCGTAATGAATTTAACGTGGAGCGTTCGGGCGAGAAATATTCGCCAATCACCGAATCCTGACTTTTTGTCTGGCAAAACAGCAGCATAAACAGTAAGGAAAGTGAAAGCGCTTTCATGAAATTAATTTTTCTTATTTTACTTTTTCTGTTCCTTCAGTGCTTCCTTGTCCTTATCGCTTGGATTCCAAACTTTTACTTCTGCGTTTTTATCGATTCCCGAAAGGATCTGAACATGAATGCCATCGCTGGCTCCTAATTTTACAAATGCTTTCTTAAAGCTTCCGTCAGGTTGTTTTACCTCTACAAATGGAGCATCTTTACCGTTTTTCTTTTCATACTGAATCAGAGATTCCTCCAGAAGTAATGCGTTTTTTTGCGAGCTGAGGACAATTTCCCCGTTGGCAGAAAATCCGGCGCGGATGTATTCATTATCCGGATTGAAAACTTCGCCTTCGACAGGGAATTTGATGGTTCCGCTCAGGTCTTTTCCTTTCGGCGCAATCATGGTGAGCCTTCCCGGAAATTTCTTATTCTGCAAAGCTCCGATCACGATATTCATGTTCATTCCTTCTTTCAGTTTTCCTGCTTGAGCTTCATCAATTTCTCCCTCAAAAATTAAAGAATTCAGATTTGCAATAGAAGCAATGGTAGTTCCGGAATTGAAGGAATTGGCTTCTATCACCTGGCTTCCCACTTTCACAGGAACTTCCAGAACAGTTCCATTCGCTTTGGAACGAATTTGTGTAGTGGCAAGTCCCTGAAGTTCAGGAGTGACGCCGGTTCTGGCAATTTGCAAACTTTTTTGAGCGGTGCTCAGTTGCTGTCTCGCATTTTTCAGTTGGATTTGCGCCGACTGAAGTTGTTGCTGAGCAGTGAGAAATTCCTGTCTGGAAATAACGCCCTGATTGTGAAGATTTTGTTGCATTGCAAATTGTTTTTGCTGGGTTTCGAGGTTCATACTGGCGTTGCTGATTTGCAATTGTGCGTTATTGATTTCCTGTTGTGCAGCATTCACATTCTGAACATTCGGTACAATTCTGATGGTGGCCACCAACTGTCCAGCGGTTACCTGATCGCCTTCATCTACCAATATTTTATCGATAATTCCTGACATGTTCGGTTTGATCTCGATTTCTTCCCGGGGAACAATTTTCCCTGTTGCCATTACTTTGTCTTCCATGTTTTCTACCACAGGTTTTTTGGTGAGGAAAACTTCGCTTTTTGCAGAATTGGACTGTATCAGATAGCCGATTCCCGAGAAAAGCCCAAACGCCAGCAACAGTCCGAGAAAGATGTAAATTGCTTTCTTAAAAGTGAACTTCTTTTTCATATATTTTTTTAGTTTTATTTTAAATTTAATATTTATTCAGATCTCAATGCTTCTATCGGGCGGATTTTAACGGCGCGCTGAGCCGGAATCATTCCCACAATAAGGCCAAGAGTTACCATCACTGCCATGGCGGAAAAAACATTGCTGTAATCCACCGTTGGATTATAAAACGGAAATTCGTCCTGATTTTTAGTGGCGGCATCCAGGATCATCAAAAGAGTAATGCCGAAAATAAATCCTAACATTCCCGAAGTAAGGGTGATGACTACACTTTCCAGCAAAATTTGATTTCGGACTTCCGCAGGTTTGGCGCCGATAGCTCGCCGGATACCGATTTCTTTGGTCCGTTCTTTTACGGTAATTAGCAAAATATTTGAGATGGCAATAACGCCTGCAAGAATCGTGAGCGCTCCTACAACAATGGTCAACAGTTGCATTCCGCTGAGAAATCCTGTAAGTTTTGCGAATTCCTTACCCAGATTAAAACTTCCGTAAGCGTTGGAATCTTCCGGGGAAACGTTGTATCTTTTTCGGAGTTCGGCTTTTGCTTTTTCTTCCACAATCGCCACATCAGCGTCGGGTTTGCTGACGATGGCAAAATATCCCACTTTGTCGCCGGCATTATACATTTTGGTAAAAGTGGAAAGCGGAATATATGCCGATTGGTCGTTTTCCATGCCGCCGCCTTCTCTTTTTACCCGGAAAACACCAATGACATTAAAAAAAGTACCTTTTACATTCACGGATTTTCCGAGTGGATTTTCATTTTTTTTATGATCGAAAAAGTTTTTATAAATCTCTTCTCCGATGACGATGACATTTTTATTGCCCGAAACATCCGCATCGTTAATATACCTTCCGTAAATCAGTTTTTTCTCTGAAATTTTATTGCCGATAGGATAATCGCCATTTAAAGTATAAGTAGCAGTTTTCCCGTTTCTGGACATCTGTTCGCCGGCGCTTCCGAAATTTCCCCTTGAGTTTTGGGGTGAAATATAATCGATTTCAGGAATTTTCTTTTCCAGAAGTTCCATATCGCTCAGGTGCATATTCATCTGTCTTCCTTTGGGAAAACCAGCGTATGGAATATTCGTATTCTGTGCCCACATAAAAATAGAGTTGGTCGCAAAACCCGAGAACAGTTTGTTGAAGCCGTTTTCCATTCCTTTGGCAGCACCCAGTAATGAGACATACAGAAACATTCCCCAAGCAACGCCAATCATAGTGAGGAAGGTGCGGAGTTTGTTTTTCTGCAACGAATGGTAAATTTCCTGCCAGGTATCTTTTTTGAAAATGATGTTCATTGTAGCTGTTTTACGAGGAGTGAATACGTCAAAGGTGAATTGCTTTGCAGTGAATTTATTAATTGCTCTTGATTAATTTGCTAAGTAAAATAAAAGTAGTTTTTATCTTCTTTCCAAGTTCCTCGAGATTTTCATGTTGTAAATAATTTTCTTCTAGAATAATATCACAGCACGTATCCACTTCTATTACCGATCCGCGAGCTATTTCGTAATATCGGTTCCTTTCAATTTTTGATTTTCTGGAGGAACCTTCAGAGATATTCAGTAAAATGGAAGTTGACGCTCTTCTGATTTGATCTATTAAATTAAACCTTTCGGAATCTGGTAACTGCCTTATAACTCTATATGCATTAATCCGTAATTCCCGCGCTGTCTTGAAAACATCCAGATTGTAATGATTAAGGTTTAAAAACATATATATTTTTCTTTAATTTACTTTTTAAAACATCTTCACTCATTGACTTGCATAGCAAAATTCACTTTTAAAATTCACTACGTTATAATCATTCTGAGCGCAGCGCTTCTATTGGTTTTATTTTACTTGCCCGGTATGCGGGAACAAAACCTGCTATAAGTCCGGACATAATGAGGCAGAAAAATGCAGTCAATATAATTCCCCAGCCCACACTTGGATCCAAGATAAAATATTTTTCCAGACTATCGCCGATTAAGGAAAGAGTGAGTACGCCTAATCCTACTCCGATAAGACCGGAAATAAGGGTGATAATAATACTTTCCTGAATGATAAGGCCTACGATGCTCGACGGTTTTGCGCCGATGGCTTTCCTTACTCCGATTTCCTGAGTTCTTTCTTTCACAATATACACCATGATATTGCTGATTCCAATAATGCCCGCCAATAACGTTCCCATCCCGATGAATCCTACAATAAGCGTTAGGATAAACATAAACTGGAAGGTGTCCCCAAGGTTCTTCGCATTATTACGAACGATAATGGCATTTTCGTCATCGGGAGAAACTTTGTGTTTGGCTTTCAGTTGTTTCTGGAGTTCATCACTGTATTTCAGAGCTTCTGCGGGTGATAAGATTTGATTATATGTGATATAAATTCTGTCCAGCGAGTCGGATCCTTTTTTCATTTGCTGAAGGGTGGTAATAGGAATTGAAATCGTACGTTCTTCCCAATCGCCGCCGCCTTCATCTGAAAATACTCCGATCACTTTGAACATGGTTCCGTTGATGTTGAGGTCTTTTCCTATCGGGCTTCCGTCTTTTATAAGATCGCGCTGCACCATCCTGCCAATCACGGCCACGTTCAGTCTTCGATCTAAATCTCCGGGACTGATGTATCTCCCATTGGTCATTTTTCGGTTTTCGATGTAAATTTCTTCGCCCGTAGTACCGCTGATTTGGTAGAAACCGCTTTCTTTGCCGTATTTTACAAGATAACTGGCGTTATTTCTCGGTGCAGAATATTCTATTTTTTCCGGATCTGCGGCTAATATTTCTTCATAATCTTCATTGCGGAGTGTTACACTTCTGTTTTCCTGAAGCCCGGCATACGCAATAGAAGTTTTTCCTGTGAAAATAGAAATAAGATTCTGGGCATCGCGTGCAAATCCCTGGGTAAAAGCATTTTGAAGACCTGTTCCGATCCCGAAAAGTACAATGAATATATACAATCCCAAAGCCACTGTAAAACCGGAAAGTACGGTTCTCAGTACATTACTTCGTATCGATGCGAATATTTCCTGCCAGCGGTCGATGTCAAACATGGTCTATGATCTTTTCTTAATATTTAGCTGAGTACACGCTGCTCAATATAATGGTCACTTTCAATTATGCCGTCTTTCAAAAGAACATTCCGTTTGGTTCCGGCGGCTACATCACTTTCGTGGGTTACTACAATAATCGTTTTTCCTTCGCGGTTTATTTCCTGAAGAAATTTCATGATATCATGGGTGGTTTTGCTGTCTAATGCTCCGGTGGGTTCATCAGCAAGAATTACTTTCGGATTCGTGACGAGTGCTCTTGCGATGGCAACCCTCTGTTTCTGTCCTCCGGAAAGTTCATTGGGTAAATGACTTGCCCATTGTGCTAAACCTACTTTTTCCAGATATTCCATGGCTTTTTGGTTTCGCTCTTTTCTGGCGACATTCTGATAATAGAGCGGAAGGGCAACATTTTCCAGTGCTGTTTTATAGCTGATGAGGTTGAACGACTGAAATACAAATCCCAGAAAACGGCTGCGATATTCCGCGGCTTTGGTTTCGGAAAGATGTTCTATCGGAATGCCGTCCAGCTCATACGTTCCGCTGTCTTTTTCGTCCAGAATACCGATGATATTTAAAAGCGTGGATTTTCCTGAACCTGAACTTCCCATGATGGAGACAAATTCACCTTCGCCGATTTCCAGGTTTATGCCTTTCAAAACATGCAGTTTGCTTTTGCCGGTATCGTAGGATTTATGCAGGTCTTTAATTGTTAACATGGAACGGAAAATTTGATAGTTGAAAGATAAGTCTTTATTTTTTTTGATTTGTTACAATTGATAATTAAAATCCTGAGTCTATCTGTTTATCCGTAAAGCCATTCATATAGCTGATTATAAAAGCTTTGTTTAACTTTTAAAAATGAAACAGGGCGTTTGCGCCACATTGCATCCGGTAATTCAATGATAATGATGCCTCTGTGTCTTTGTGGAAAACTTTTGGGCTTATTGTTCAGGTTTTTACATTATCCACCTTGGGCATCTGAAAGGGATTCTCTATTTTTGTTTTCACAGCTTCGGCCTATCAATCATTAATTTTTTGCGGACACAGGATCGGGTCGAAACCACCCTTGTGAGCAAAGTATGTTTAATCTGAAAACCTTTACAATGGGAATTTTTGACAAGAGAATTAGTTACAAACCGTTTGAATATCCGGAAGTTCTACAATTTATAGAAGCGATTAACAAGTCGTTTTGGGTGCATTCTGAAGTTGATTTTACAGCAGACATTCAGGATTTTCATTCGCAACTAGAACCGCACGAAAAAAATGCTGTGAAACATGCACTTTTGGCCATTGCGCAGATTGAGGTTTCAGTGAAAACTTTTTGGGGAAATCTTTATCATCATATGCCAAAACCTGAACTCAACGGATTGGGTGCTACTTTTGCAGAGTGCGAATTTCGCCATTCCGAAGCCTATTCGCGACTGCTGGAAGTACTGGGATACAATGATGAATTCAAGCATGTTGTGGAAATTCCGGCAATCAAAAAGAGAATTGATTTTCTGTCGAATGTGTTGAGACATGCCAACTCTACCACGCCGAAAGAGTATGTATCTTCTCTTTTGCTTTTCAGTATTTTAATCGAAAATGTATCGCTTTTCTCTCAGTTTGCGATTATTTTGTCCTTTACAAGGTTCAAAGGGTACATGAAAAATGTGTCCAATATCATTGCCTGGACTTCTGTTGATGAGCAGATTCACGCGAATGCCGGAATTTATTTGATCAATAAAATAAGAGAAGAACAGCCTGATCTGTTGACCGACAGTGATATTGAAGATATTTACACCTTGGTAGACCAGTCGATTGAATTAGAATCCGAAATTCTGGACTGGATTTTTGAAATGGGAGAAATAGACCATCTTTCCAAAGAAAATCTACTGAATTTCATGAAATATCGTGTGGACGACAGTTTGCGGAAAATCGGCATGAAAACACGATACCAGATTACTCCGGAAGAATACCGCCCAATGGTGTGGTTCGAAGAGGAAGTTTTTGCCAATTCTATGGACGATTTCTTCGCGAAAAGACCGGTAGATTATACCAAACACGATAAGAGTATTACGGAGAATGATTTGTTTTAATTGGAACTTTTACCTTTAAAGTATGCGCTCTGTAAATCAATCTTGTCATTTTAACTATTAACAACAATGGAAGAACAAAACAACGATATCTGGTGGCTCAATGAAGAGTCGGAACAAATGCTGAACCGCGGTTATCTTTTGAAAGGAGAAACCGTGAAAGGCGCCATCGAAAGAATTACCACAGCCGCCGCAAAACGCCTGTACAAACCTGAACTTCAGCCCGCTTTCGAGGAGATGATTACCAAAGGCTGGATCAGTTTTTCCTCGCCGGTCTGGGCCAATATGGGAACCCAGCGCGGCTTACCCATTTCCTGTTTTAACGTTCATGTTCCCGATCATATTGAAGGAATTACCCACAAATTGGGAGAAGTCATCATGCAAACCAAAATTGGTGGCGGAACTTCCGGATATTTCGGGGAATTGCGCCATCGCGGAACGGCGGTTACGGATAACGGAAAATCATCGGGAGCGGTTTCTTTCATGAAATTATTCGATACCGCAATGGATGTCGTGTCTCAGGGCGGCGTCAGAAGGGGAGCTTTTGCCGCTTATCTGGATATTGACCACGGAGATATTGAGGAATTTCTTTCTATTAAAGATATTGGAAGTCCCATTCAGAACCTTTTCACGGGCGTTTGCGTTCCCGATTACTGGATGCAGGACATGATAGACGGAGATATGGACAAGCGGAAAATATGGGCCAGAGTGCTGGAAAGCCGCCAACAGAAAGGATTGCCTTATATTTTCTTCTCCGATAATGTGAACAGAAATAAACCTCAGGTCTACAAAGATCTCGGCATGACAGTGAATGCGAGCAATCTGTGTTCCGAAATTATGTTGCCTTCGAGCAAAGATGAATCCTTTATTTGCTGCCTTTCTTCCATGAATCTGGAACTTTATGACGAATGGAAAGATACCAATGCTGTGAAACTCGCTATCTATTTCTTAGACGCCGTGTTATCGGAATTTATTGAAAAAACAGAAGGGAATTATTACCTCACCGGAGCCAGAAATTTTGCGATTCGTCACCGTGCGCTGGGGTTGGGCGTTTTAGGCTATCATTCTTATCTTCAGAAAAATATGATTCCGTTTGAAAGTTTCGAGGCTACACAGTTCAATGCGCGTGCGTTCAGGCATATTCGGGATCAGGCAGAAATCGCTTCGAAAGAACTGGCCAATATTTATGGCGAACCGGAACTTCTGAAAGGCTACGGGATGCGTAATACAACGCTGATGGCGATAGCGCCAACGACTTCTTCTTCCGCTATTTTGGGACAAACATCGCCGGGAATTGAACCTTTTGCTTCCAATTATTATAAAGCCGGTTTGGCCAAAGGAAATTTCATGAGAAAGAATAAATATCTGGCAAATCTCCTTCAGGAAAAAGGCCTAGATAATGAAGAAACGTGGCGAACCATTATGCTGAATCATGGTTCTGTACAGCATTTGGAAGAACTGACAGCCGAAGAAAAAGCGGTGTTCAAAACCTTCAGGGAGATTTCTCCGATGGAAATTGTTACTCAGGCCGCACAACGCCAGCAATATATCGACCAGGCACAGTCGCTGAACCTGCAGATTCCGTCCACAATGCCGGTGAAAGATGTGAATTATGTCATCATCGAAGCCTGGAAAAAAGGTGTGAAAACATTGTATTATCAAAGAAGTTCATCAGTTTCCAAAGAAATGATGGTAAACTTTGTAAGTTGCTCATCGTGTGAAGCTTAAGGTTGCAAATGTAAACATGTAAATAAACCGCAGTCCTTCTGCGGTTTGTTTTTAATGATCAGTCTGAAGAAATTCTTAACTTTAGATTCTTATTTTTAATATTCAATACTATGAAATTCGGACAGGTAGAAGATCCTTCACAAATCGATTTTACACTTCCTCCAGATCATCCCGGAACGACGAAAATTTTAAAAAACTCCAGAGGGAAAAATATGGAAATATCGGTCGGTTGTGCCAAGTGGAATAAGACCGACCTCAAAGGATTTTATCCCAGAGGAACCAAAGATGAACTGACGTATTACGCTACACAGTTTAATTCCATTGAGCTGAATGCGACATTTTATGGAATGCCAAGTCCGGAACAAGTGCTGACCTGGAAAGAAAAAACGCCCTCTGATTTTAAATTTTTCCCCAAAATCACCAATACAGTTTCGCATTTCCGAAGATTGCAGAATGTGACAGATCCTGTGACGCAGTTTGCCTCGGCCGTGATGAATTTTGAAGAAAAACTGGGAATGGTTTTCTTGCAGTTGCATGATAATTTTAAACCGAAAGATTCAGACAGGCTGGAAAAATTTGTTAAAGAATGGCCGCGCGAGATTCCTTTAGCCATCGAACTTCGTAACAACGAATGGTTCTCTGACGAAGAAATTTTTGAAAAAACCATGCATCTTTTTGAAGATCACAATATTACCAATATCATTGTGGATACCGCCGGAAGGCGCGATATGCTTCACATGCGGCTCACAACTCCTGTAGCTTTTGTACGTTATGTAGGAGCTAATCATGAGAGTGATTACCAACGTCTGGAAGACTGGATAGAACGTCTTTCTGTTTGGAAAGAGCAAGGGTTGCAGCGATTGTATTTCTTTGTACATCAGAATGTTGAAAAAGCTTCGCCATTGCTTTCCGCACATTTTATTTCCGAAATGAATACCCGTTGGGGAACAGCGATTCACGTTCCTGAAATGGCAGAAATTAAAACAAAATTTTAAAAGAGAAAGGAAATATTATTCCTGTTCTTTCAGGACTTCCAGAATTTCGTCATATTCAAAACCACGGCTCAAGAGGTAGCGCGTGGTTTTTATTTTTTTCTGATAATTCTGTAGCCCTTTCTGTTGTGCAGCGTAGTTCGTGGCTGTTTTTTTTAGCGTGGCAGCGTAGTCATCGTCATCAATTTCGTCCATGCATTTCTGAATCAGTTTCTCTGTAATTCCCTTTTGTTTCAGATGTTGCCGGATTTTGTTGCGTCCCCAGGATTTCATGTAAAACTTGCCGCGAATGTAGCTTCGGGTAAAGCGTTCCTCATTCAGATAATTTTCTTTCATCAGATAAAGAAGAATCTCTTCCTTAGCTTCGGGAATCAGGGTGAATTCCCACATTTTCTGTTCCACTTCCTGATGGCACCGATCCTGATAAACACAGTAGTTTACCATTTTCTGTTTGATTTCATGAAAAGGAAAAAGTTTCTTTTCCATCCCTAAAATGCACGTTGTATTACGAAATTGATTTACGCCAGAAATTTGATTTCTTCGTCCTTCAGTTCATTATTTTCCACCAGATCGAGCATGGTTTTCTGAATTCTCCTGCGCAGTTTGGCAATTTTGCGGACAGTTTTGTCGGGGCTGTAATCGAAAATATCATCATCGAAAGAAAAAGTGTCACCTTTTTGCAGAACAATACCGTTTTCTTTCATTTCCTTCAACAGCATCAGTTGGGTCATGGTTTCCAAAAGTTTGTGTTCTGATGAATTTAGATGTTTCAAAGATTTCAACACTTCTTTTTTATATTTTTTCTTCAGTCCCATATTTATTTTTTTTGTGATGTAAAGATATTCAAAATTCATGAATGATGTTTTTTTTGTTTAATTTTGAAACATAGATGTGAAGAACGATAAAGTTCCGATACTTGTAAATACCAAATATATGAGCAATGCAATTATTTTCGATCTGATCGAAAAAGAAAGACTAAGACAAACCCACGGCATAGAGCTGATTGCTTCTGAGAATTTTGTTTCAGATGAGGTGATGAAAGCGATGGGAAGTGTGCTAACCAATAAATATGCGGAAGGCTATCCCGGACGAAGATATTACGGCGGATGTGAAGTGGTGGACGAAATTGAAACCCTCGCTATTGACAGAGTCAAGCAGCTTTTCGGTGTAGAATATGCCAATGTGCAGCCGCATTCAGGTTCGCAGGCGAATGCTGCTGTTTATCTTTCGGTTTTAAATCCTGGAGACGATATTCTGGGCCTCGATCTTTCGATGGGTGGACATTTAACTCACGGTTCATCAGTTAATTTTTCGGGAATTCAGTATAATGCCCATTTTTACGGAGTAGAAAGGGAGTCAGGAAGAATTGATTATGACCATGTGCGGGCAAAAGCTCTGGAAGTGAAGCCTAAAATGTTAATTGCTGGATATTCTGCTTATTCACGGGATATTGACTTCAGTAAATTCAGAGAAATCGCTGATGAGGTAGGAGCTACTTTATGGGCAGATATTGCGCATCCAGCAGGTCTCATTGCGAAAGGACATTTATCTTCTCCGTTTCCGCACTGTCATGTAGTGACAACTACAACTCACAAAACGTTGAGAGGACCTCGTGGCGGACTTATTATGGTGGGCAAGGATTACGAAAATACTTACGGACACAAAACGCCAAAAGGACAAATTAAAATGATGAGCCAAGTATTGGATAGTGCCGTTTTCCCTGGAATACAAGGCGGGCCGCTGGAACATGTGATTGCTGCAAAAGCCGTAGCATTCGGAGAAGCTTTGGATGATAAGTTCACGGAATATACACTGCAGGTCATTAAAAATTCGCGCGCATTGGCGAAGTCGATGATGGATCGCGGATTTGACATTGTAAGTGGAGGAACGGATAATCACCTTTTCCTGGTTGATTTGCGTAATAAAAATGTAAACGGAAAAGAGACGGAGAATGCTCTGGTTAAAGCAGACATTACCTGTAATAAAAATATGGTTCCTTATGATGATAAATCGGCTTTCACAACTTCCGGAATCCGTTTGGGTACCGCAGCCATCACCACGCGTGGAATGAAGGAAAATGATATGGATGGAATTGCTGAACTTATTTCGAGAGTAGTAGATAATCTGGAAAATGAATCAGTTCTGAAAGAAGTAAGGAAAGAAGTAAATACGATGATGGACGGTTTGCCGCTCTTTCAGTTTTAATAGTACTTTAAACGCTAACATAAAAACCGGACTGAGAAATCAGTTCCGGTTTTCTATTTTAAAATAATGATGTTTTTAATTTTTATTCAAAGGACTGCATTTCTGTAAACCTTCCGTCGCCGGCATATTCATCAAATTTCCGTCGGTATCGAATCTGGATCCGTGACACGGACAATCCCACGATTTTTCAGCAGTATTGAACTGAACTGTACATCCCATGTGCGGACAGATAGCCGAAACGAATACAAAACCGCCGGTATCTTCGCGATAAACCGCAACCTGGTCTCCCTGATATTGAATGACTTTTCCTTCACCTTTCGGGATTTCATCCAATTCTGCTTTGCTGTCTGTCATAAAACGGTCGGTGACTAAATGAAAAACTGCATTGACATTTTCCTGAATCGCTGTAGTTGCACTGGCCTGAATTTCTATCCGAGAAGGAGAAACAATTTCGGCAAGTTCATTGTCTTTTCCTTGAATCAAATCGGCAATGATTTCTGATGCGAGAGTTCCCCACGTCATCCCGTTCCCATTGTAACCTGTGGCTACATAAATATTTTCTTCGCCGGGCATTTTCCCGATGTAAGGAAGCCCGTCGACCGGAACATAAAACTGAGAAGACCATTGATGGGTAATTTCTTCAATATCAAAATTCTCCCGTGCATAGTTTTCAAGATCTTTGAAAGGTTTCGTCGTATCTTTTTCCTGTCCGGTTTTATGATCAAATCCTCCGATAATCAAATAGTTATTTTCATCTTTTTGGTGATATCTGAAATAGTGATACGGATCATAAAGATCTGCAGCCTGAGCCATCTTTTCGGGCGTGAAGCGAATTTTCGCTGATAATGCATAACTTCGGTAGGGAGCCAAAAGAAAATTAAACCGGCTGTTTCCCGGCGGAATATGAGTGGCCCAAACCAACGATTCGGCTGTGAAAACTTCACCGTTTGCCGTGGTAATACTGATGGTGTCATTCAGTTTTTCGTATTTTTTTACTCTTCTTTTGGTAAGAAGTAAACCGCCTCTTTTTTCAAAAACCTCAGCAAGAGCATCGATGTATCGCATGGGATGAAACTGAGCCTGGCCTTTAATTTCTATGGCTTTCCGGAAATTAATGCTGAAAGGAATCTGGCTTACATAATGGGTTTCCACATCCACTTTTTGATGAGCATCCAGAATGTTGTCCACCATTTTATCCTGCTTCTTTTCAGCACTGAAAAGATAAAAATTACATTCCTCGTAATCGCAGTCGATGTTGAATTGCTGAACATTATTCCGGACTATTTCTTTGGCTTTTTTTGCGTGATCAGCAATCGTTTGGGCTTTATCTTCTCCGAATTTGCTGATGATATTGTCATAAGATTCATCAAAAAAATTGTTGAGGTGAGCCGTTGTTCCTCCCGTAGTTCCAAAACCGGGTTCCTGTTGCTCGAGAATCAGGCATTTTTGTCCTCGTTTTTGTAATTCTACAGCGAGGGTTAATCCTGTGATTCCTGCGCCTACGATAATGGTGTCGAAGTCGTTAACGACTGGTTCTTTGTTCTCGTGCTGATACTGATGATCCTGCCAGAAACTTTTATGATCGCCGTCTCTTTTCATATTTTTTTATTTAAAAATACGATATGTAAATAAACCTCAAGTCATTACTTTTTTTATATGTAATAATTGTATCAAATTGTATAAAAAATCCGGCTGCAAACACAGCCGGATAAAGGATTTAGTAATTATTATTCTGATTCTGCTCTCTGTGGCGAGAACCTTGGTTTCTGTCGGAACTGCCTCGGTTTTCGTGGCGATCGTCCTCGTGGCGGTTTTGATTTTGTGAACCTCTGTTGCTGTATTCTTCGTACCCGGAAGATTGGTTTCTGTTGTTGTTATAACGGTCTTCAGAATAATCTGAATTTCTGTTATTGGAGTAGCGGTCATGCTGTTCTGAAGATCTTCTTTGTTGATCATCACGATCAGGGTAAGGCCTTGAAACACTTTCGCTGTCTGAGTCATAACGTCCTGAACCATAATTATCTGACTGACGGTGACTGCCGGAATACTGATCTTGTCCGAATTGTGATTCATAGCCTCGGTTTCTGGAATCTTCATAACTTCTTCCAAAACCTCTGTTATTTCCCCTCATATCGGAATCCCAATTCTGGTTGCGGTCATGGTTGCCATAATTGCCTTCATGGCTGTCGTTTCCGTAATTGCTGTATTGTCTGTCGCGTCCATAATTGCTGTGTCGCTCGTGATGACCTTGATTTCCGTAGTTTCTGTCCTGATAGGAATCTCTGTTGTCATTCTGCCAGGACGAACGGGAATCATAACCACTTCTGTTATTGTTTTGATAATCATTTCCGGACTGACGGTGGTACTGATCTCTCGAATCTCCGTGCTGGCGGTTTTCATATTCATTTTCGTACTGATCGCGATGCCTGTTCTGGCTGTTTCCATAATTTCCTGAAGATCGTTCGTCGTAATTCCTAGCTGATTGGTCAGATCTTCTGTCATTGTAATTCTGGCCGTATCCTTCTCTGTTTGGATTGCCATGTTGACTTTCTTCTCTTTCTGAATTTCTGTTTTGAGACTGATTTCTGTCGTCCCAGTTTCTGTGATGTGACATAACTTTTATTTTTAATGATTTGGTGATCCAAAATTACTAAATTATGTCAGTAATAAAAATAGTCGTAAAATGTTAAAAGTATTTCATTTATTAATAGCTATGTTTGAAAATTATCAATTTCAACGTCGAATTATTGTTTTTTCTGTTATGGTTATTAGGAGAATAATAAACTGATTTCTAAACTTACAGGCTAAAATTTTCATATTAATTTTAACAGAATTGTGGTATTATGATGCGACAAATAATAATCTTGAAAGGTTTGAAATGTGATTATATAAAAATAGATTTAAAATTGGAAAACCGTTAACTTTTATTAAGAGAAAAGGCTTTTGTATTGATTTTTAAAAGACGGCAAGTTGCGTTACCGGACTTTTAAACAAGAAGGAATTCAAGAAATCCAGAAAGCACTGAAAAGAAGGCGAAACTATGATTTAGATATTCTTTCCGGCCATAAATCCGGCCGTTCTCCACTGAAACCTGTTTCCGGCAAATTGTTGATGAGTTCCATTTCTTCATCGGAAAGTGCAAAATCAAAAATATCGAAGTTTTCATTCATTCTTTCTTTGCTTGCAGCTTTGGGAATCGGGATCACGCCTTGCTGAACAATCCAGCGCAGTGCGATTTGAGAAACAGTTTTTTGATGGCGGTTGGCTATTTCTATCAATATTTCATTTTCAAAAATTCTGCCTCTTGCCAAAGGAGACCATGCCTGCAAGACAATTCCTTTTTCTTTGCAATATTGGGTGGTTTCCGGTTGCCAATATCCGGGATGAAATTCAATCTGATTGACAGTTGGTTTTATTTTGGCAGAATCTAAAAGTGCTTCCAGATGCTCCGGCCAGAAATTACTGACTCCGATGGATTTTATTTTTCCTTCTTCCAAAAGTTCTTCCATTGCGCGCCAGGTTTCGCCATTGGTTTTCTGCCAGTTATCGAAATTCCGGGCATTTGCGGGCCAGTGAATCAGATAAAGATCCAGATAATTCAACCCCGTTTGTTTCAGCGATTTGGCAAATGCTTCTTTCGTTTTGTGATATCCGAGATCATTTCGCCAGACTTTAGAAATCACTGTAATTTCTTCTCTTGGAATGCCGGATTGACGGATGGCAGCACCGGTCTGTTGCTCCGTCTTATAGATGGATGCGGTATCCAAAAGTCTGTATCCGCATTCGATCGCAGAAAGGATTATCGAAACATCATTTTCGGCGGTTTTATAGGTTCCGTATCCGATCGCAGGAATGTTGACACCGTTATTAAGCTGAATAGTTTTCATGATGATAAGCTGTTTGATGAAACA
>JADMKO010000120.1:0-11766 GCA_015478785.1 Chryseobacterium sp.
TGCATTGAATTTCTTCCAATCTCTCTTTCGAAACAACATCTCTTGACCGCGAATCCTTTCCAAATTTCGCATACTGCTGCAACGCGTGCATGATCTTATTCTTATCTTTTTTGGCAGCTTCACGGCTTTCCAGAATCGTCTGTACATATTCCGAATAAACCTGTTGATCCGGAATCGCATGAGTAAGCCAATGATGGAGAAGTTCCAGACCTTTTGACATATTTTCTTCTAAACCGGCAAGGGTGATCGTAAGCTGATACGGCGAAGTTTTAAAATCATGACTGATTCCAAATTTATAGAATTCCTGCTTCAGTTCTTCAGTAGAAAACCGGTCTGTTCCCAGATATTGCATCACGTGGGTTGCCAGAGAAAGTTCCCGATCATGATCGCTTCCTAACGGGAAAATAAAATGCGTTTCAGCCAGTTCGTTGTATTGATTCTGTACAAAACTGACTTTTCTTCCCTTGATTTCTGACACCGTTATTTCTTTCTGATAATCAATAAAAACAGGTTCAATGTCCGCTGATTTCTCCGCCAGGATTTCCTTTAAAAATTCAGATTTATCTTCACGGTTTATTTTTACAGGTGTAATTCCCGGATTGTCAACGCGGATCAAGTCTTGATTCTCGCCTTTTTCCTTGTACACAGCGACATAATTTTCTTTAAAAAATTCAGTGGCAAATTTCACCACATCGTGTTTTGTAATCTGCTGATACCGCTCCATTTCCTGAAGTTCTTCTGCCCAGGATTGTTTTCTGATGTAGGTCTGGTATAAATTTGTAGCCAAACCGTTGGCTGTTTCCAGGCCTTTGATGCGCTGCAGTTTAAAATCGTTGATAATGGCAGTTAACAACCAATCGGGAAAATCACCTTTCTTAATATTTTCGATTTCTGCCAGCAATAACTCTTTGGCTTCATCCAGTGTTTGATTTTCTTTTGGAACAATAACTGCTGAAAAATATCCGTATTCGTTTAAACCTAATGAAAAAGCCGTTGCGTACAGCGCTTTCTGAGCGTTATTAATATGCAGATCCAGAAGCCCGGTCTCGCCGGAATTGCTTAAGATATTTGCCGTAATATCCGCGAGAAGCGACTCCTGTGTTCCGTAACTGTCCGTTCTCCAGGCGATCTGAATTCTGGGGACGGTAGGACTTTTCACCGTGCGTTTCTGGATGGAAGTGATCGGCTTTTCCACGATTTTTATTTTTGGCGGCAATTCTCTGTATTTCAAAGAGCCAAAATAATCATCAACTAACCTGATAGTTTCGTCAAAATCGAGATCTCCGACCAGAACCATCGCATAATTATTGGGTACGTAATATTCCTCAAAATATCTGTGAATCGCTTTCATAGAAGGATTTTTAAGATGTTCCGCCTTTCCCAGCGTGGTCTGCTGTCCGTTGGGATGCGTTGAGAAAAGAAGTTCCATCAGTGCGTAATTCACCAAACGAGCATCGTTATCCTGAGCCCTGTTGAATTCCTCATACACGCTTTCCAATTCAGTATGAAAAAGCCGTAAGACCATTTCTGAAAACCGCTCTTTTTCAATTTTAAGCCATTTTTCCAGTTCATTTTTCGGAATATTATTTTTATAAACTGTTTCATCGAACCAGGTATGCGCATTCGTTCCGCTTGCACCAAGCGATGAAATGCATTTGTCGTATTCATTTGCGATGGCGTATTTAGCAGCTTCCTGCGAAACTTCATCTATTTTTCTATAGATTTCTTTCTTTTTTTCAGGATCGTTTTCGGCTTTATGTTTTTCAAAAAGTTCAGCAATATGTTCTAAAAGTTCGCTTTCTTTTTTCCAGTTTATTGTTCCGATTTTTGATGTGCCTTTGAACATCATGTGCTCAAGATAATGCGCCAATCCGGTATTGTCTTTTGGGTCATTATTGCTTCCGGTTCTTACCGGAATATAGGTCTGGATTCTGGGTGCATCGAAGTTCTGGGCAAGATAAACTTTCAGTCCGTTCTTCAGTGTATAGATGCGGATATTATTCTCATCGTGAGCAATGGTTTCATACGAGTAACCGTTGGCATCCTGATGTTGTTCTGTTATATATTTTTTCAACTGTTTAATTTTTTTTAATGAATTTTTATACTTCTTCTAATGTCAGATAGATTTAATGTGTATTATATTTTAAAAACTATGACATTAAAGTAATTTATAATATTAAAATCATAAGCATTCTCATCTTATGTATTTTACAATGATTACTTAAATCTGTATTTAGGTCATTCTAAATAAAATTTTAGCATGTATTGATGGCGCAGCATTCTTTTCTGAATAAAATTCATCTTTAATTTAAGCTAAGAAGAAAAAGCAAGTGCAACTGTTTAAATATTGACTGAGTAAAAAGACCATTACCTTGTCATGCTAAGAACCTATTCTATGATGGCAAATTTTCATGGAAAATTTTCAGACTTGCTCACTTGGATTCTCAAACTACCAAGCCCCTAATGCGCTTCCAGCCAGTTTTTGCCCACCCCTACTTCCACTACCAAGGGGACTCTGGTGTCGAAAGCATTTTCCATTTGGGCTCTGATCAGTTCGGTGGCAATTTGCACTTCCTCCACCGGAGATTCGAACAGGAGTTCATCATGAACCTGC
Organism: Chryseobacterium sp.; assembly: GCA_015478785.1. GTDB lineage: Bacteria > Bacteroidota > Bacteroidia > Flavobacteriales > Weeksellaceae > Chryseobacterium_A. Next base: position 2,615 of record JADMKO010000120.1, read on the forward strand.
AGCAGCATTTTGGTTTCCAGATTTTCTTCGTCGAGTTTCCGGTCAATATTAATCATGGCGATTTTGATGATGTCGGCTGCAGAACCCTGAATGGGCGCATTTACAGCATTTCTTTCCGCGTGGCCTCTCACTACAAAATTATTGGAATTAATGTCTTTTAGATGGCGTTTACGGCCCAATACCGTTTCTACATAACCGATCTCTCTGGCTTTGTGAACCTGCTCCGTCATCCATTCTTTCAGTTTAGGATATGTTTCGTAGTAAGCGTCAATCATTTGTTTCGCTTCGGAACGGGAAAGTCCGGTCTGTTCTGCTAGCGCAAATGCACTCTGACCGTACACGATACCGAAATTGACCGTTTTCGCCTGTGAACGCTGGGTTTTCGTGACCTCTTCCAAGGGAATTCCAAATAGTTTGGAAGCAGTAGAGGCATGAATATCTTCGCCATTCTGAAAGGCCTGAATCATATTGGTTTCATCCGATATTTCGGCAATCAGTCTTAGTTCTATCTGAGAATAGTCCGCAGAAATGATTTTTTTTCCTTCCGCTGCCACAAAAGCGCCCCGAATCTGCTGTCCCCGCAGGGTTCTTATCGGTATATTCTGCAAATTCGGATTCACGGAAGCCAACCTGCCTGTTGCTGCGGTGGTCTGTGAAAAATTGGTGTGAACGCGGTGATCATCTTTATCAATCTGCGCAGGCAATGCATCCACATAGGTTGATTTCAGTTTCTGATACGTTCTGTATTCCAGGATATGCGGAATGATTTCGTGTTTCGCAACCAGTTTCTGAAGAATATCTTCCGAGGTTGCGTATTGTCCGGTTTTGGTTTTCTTCGCTTTCGGGTCAAGCTGCAGTTTTTCAAAGAGAATTTCTCCCAACTGGCGCGGCGAATTCATATTAAACTCCTCACCACATAGGTCAAATATTTTTGTTTCCAGCTGTTTAAGATCACTTTCAAGGTCGATACTTTCCTGTTTCAGCCAGGCTTCATCGAGAGAAACGCCCTCCAATTCCATTTTGGCAAGCACTTCCATCAATGGCATTTCAACTTTATAAAATAAATCTTCCAGGCTTTCTTTTTTTAACTGCGGCGCAAAAATCTGATACAGCTGAAAGGTAACATCGGCATCTTCGGCGGCATAACTGGTTTGGATCTGCAAATCGGCATCCCGGAATGACAACTGATTTTTTCCTTTTTTTCCAATAATGGTTTCGATGGACACCGGCTGATAATTCAGATAGATTTCTGACAGATAATCCATTCCGTGACGGCCTTCAGGATTCAGCAAATAATGGGCAATCATGGTATCGAAAAGATTTCCTTTGATTTCAACACCATAAAGCCTGAGAATTTTATAATCGAACTTCAGATTATGAGCGACTTTCAGGATGCTTTCTTTTTCAAAAAAAGGCTTGAAAATTTCCAGAGTCTGCAATGCTTCCTCGCGGTTTTCCGACAACGGAACATAGTACGCCAGCCCTTTTTTATAGGAAAAACTCATTCCCACAAGTTCGGCTTCCATTTCGTTCAGGGAAGTGGTTTCGGTATCAAAACTCACTGTTTGCTGCTTCAGCAGGTTGTTCACAAGCATTTTCTGCGCTCTTGGCTGATCTACAAACTGATACAGATGATCGTTTTCTGCAATAGTAGATTTGGTGGAAGTCGCCTGTTCCAGTTCTTCAAAATTGGCAAACAAATCCAACTGTACCGTTCCGGAAGCATCCTTTGGAATGTTCACTTTTTCATATCTGGAAATCTTGCCAGGATCCGCTATGGCAGGGTCTGTAGCTTCAGATTTGAAAGCGCGATACAGATTCTCATACAACCTTCGGAATTCGATTTCATCAAAAACCTCTCTTACTTTCTCAAAATCCGGATCTTCTAGGTCGTATTTATCTTCATCAAAATCAATAGGCGCATCACAGATGATGGTCGCCAGTTTTTTTGACAAAATTCCGCGCTCTGCACTCGCTTCTACTTTTTCCTTTAATTTTCCTTTTAACTGATGGGTATTTTCCAGCAGATTTTCGATGGACCCGAATTCTTTCAGAAACTTCATGGCTGTTTTCTCGCCTACACCGTCTAAGCCGGGAATATTATCCACCGCATCGCCCATCATGGCCAGAAAGTCGATCACCTGTTTCGGGTCTTCGATGCCGTATTTTTGTTTTACTTCTTCAACCCCCAGAATTTCCACATCGCTGCCTTTATTTCCGGGTTTATAGATTTTTATATTTTCGGTTACCAACTGTGCAAAATCCTTATCCGGAGTTACCATAAACACGTTATAACCGGCCTTTTCAGCTTTACAGGCAATGGTTCCGATGACATCATCTGCTTCATAACCCTCAACACCTAACACGGGAATATGCATCGCCTCCAGAATCCTGTGGATGTAAGGAATAGCAATCTGGATTGCTTCCGGAGTTTCGCTGCGGTTGGCTTTGTACTCTGTGTAATCGGCAGTACGGACATTTTCTTTCCCAACATCAAAAACCACAGCCAAATGACTGGGTTTTTCTCTCCTGATGAGTTCAATAAGAGAATTCGAAAATCCGAAAATGGCAGACGTGTCCAGTCCTTTTGAAGTCAGTCTCGGGTTGCGGATCAGGGCATAATATCCACGGAAAATCATCGCATAGGCATCGATGAGGTATAATCTTTTATCTTGATCTTTTGACATGAAAGCAAAGATAAGAAAAGACATCCACCTGAAACAGAATTTCCTTTCCCGCAATTTTGTAATTTCAGAATTACTTCGTGCCTTTCTATAATTTACACTTCAGATTTTGTTGGTATATTTTTAAGTAGTTTTTAGAAAATTCTTGAACCATGAGTCAGTTGGGCAATTATGTAAAATTCTTTTCTTTTATTCTGAAATATTATAACAGTTCTGTCTTAAAATCAGCATCTGATACGATTGTCAACGATACGGTTACTGATGTTCAGGACAATTACGACCGCAAACCTCAGGAACTGGTAGAAGATTTGAAACAAATGGGACCAGCTTACGTTAAACTCGGACAGTTGCTTTCCACGCGCCCTGACCTTTTGCCCGACGATTATCTTCTGGCTCTTTCTGAACTTCAGGATGATGTGGAAACCATCTCCTTTGAAGAAATAAGAAAAATATTTGAAGAAGAAACCGGCGCAAGATTATCGAAAGCATTTCAAAGTTTTGATCCGGAACCGCTGGCAAGCGCTTCCATTGGGCAGGTTCACCGGGCTGTATTGCCATCAGGAAGGTGGGTTGTTGTGAAAATTCAACGTCCGGATATCCGCAGGAAATTTATTGATGATCTTGATACGTTACGAGAAATTGCAGCTATGGCGGTGAAACATTCCAGTGAAGCAAAGAAATACGATCTCAACACGATTATCGAAGAGTTGAGAATTATTTTACTGAATGAGCTCGATTACACCAAAGAGTTTCAAAATTTAGAGCATTTACGGCATAATCTGAGAAATTTTCCAAGGCTTATTATTCCGGAGCCGGTTCAGGATTATTCGACTTCCCGAGTTTTGACGATGGATTATATTCAGGGAAAAAAGATTACCGACATCAGTCCGCTCACCAAAACAGAGACTGATTTCACACCGCTTATCGACGAACTCACCGAATCCTATATGCAGCAGATTATTGTGGACGGACTGGTACATGCGGACCCTCATCCAGGCAATATTCATGTCACAGCTGATGGGAAAATGGCGCTCATGGATCTGGGAATGGTGGCGCGGTTTTCAACTACTATTCAGGAAAAAATCATGAAACTGCTGATCGGAATGAGCAGGAAAAACGGTGATGAAATTACCGATGCGCTGCTGGAAATGAGTGAATATGACAGCCATGAAGCCGATGTAAAAAGTTTCCGAAAAGAAATTAACCGGCTGGTGATGAACGGCACCGCCAGTCATGCAGAAGATATGCAAACCGGCCGCGCGCTGATACACATGAACCGGGTCGCGGCGAATCATTACATCCACATCGCTACCGAACTGAATATTCTGGGTAAAATTATGCTGAATCTGGATCAGATTATTGCAGTGCTCACTCCGAAGTACGATCTTCAGAAAGCGATCCAGAAGTTTATGGATAATATCGTCAACCAGAAAATAAAGCAGGATCTGAACTCGGGAAACATTTACAGTTTTCTCCTAGACAACAAGAAACTGGCGGAAAATCTTCCTTACCGATTGAATAAAATCTCCGAAAACCTCGCCAACAATGAATTTGAACTCCGCATCAATGCACTGGACGAAAAACGGGTGACGGACGGCTTTCAGAAAGTAGCCAACCGGATTACTTCCGGACTCATCATCGCAGCCATGATCATTGGTGCTGCCCTACTCATGCGCATTCCGTCTTCCTACACCATTATGGGATACGGAATTTTGCCTTTTCTTTTTTTTATGATTGCCATCGGCCTCGGATTGTATCTTATTTATAATATTCTTTTCAAAGATGAAGATCTGAAAAAGAGAAAGTAACCTCCACTCTCAGCACCGGTTTACTTTCATAAATATGTATCTTTGTCCTGTATGCAAGACCAATCCCTATCACTCCGTACTGTAACTGTGATGCGTTATATTCTTCCTTTGCGCGAAGGGGGAAGTTTGCCGGCATTAGCAGAAGCGGACGATGACTTCAAATATGTTGTTAAATTCCGCGGCGCGGGACATGGCGTTAAAATGCTGATCTCAGAACTTCTGGGAGGCGTTATCGCGAAAGCTTTAGGACTTCAGATTCCCGAACTTGTTTTTATTCATCTAGATGTTGATTTCGGGAGAACCGAGGCCGACGAAGAAATTCAGGATTTGCTGAAATTTTCCGAAGGGATGAATCTTGGGTTGCATTATCTTTCCGGAGCTTTAGCTTATGAACCCGGAATGAAAACGGATCCGTTGTTGGCTTCCAAAATCGTATGGCTGGATGCTTTTATTACGAATATCGACCGTACTTTTAAAAACACCAATCTGCTTCTTTGGAATCGTGAACTCTGGCTCATTGATCATGGTGCGTCTTTTTATTTTCACCATTCGTGGCAAAATTTTGATGCTGCTACCAAAACGCCTTTTAAATATGTGAAAGATCATGTGCTCCTTAATCAGGCCACTCAGTTGGAGGAAGCGGATGCTTTTGCCCGGTCTGTTTTGAACGAAGATCTATTCCGGAAAGCCGTTAACCTGCTTCCGGAAGACTGGCTGCACTGGGACGATGCCGACGAAAGCCCGGAAGAAATACGGGAAGTTTATTTTAATTTCCTGAATACCAGACTGAAACATGCAGAACTTTTTGTAAAAGAAGCCCAAGATGCAAGAAGATAAGCTCTACGAATACGCTGTCATACGACTGGTTCCCAAAGTGGAACGGGAAGAATTTTTCAATATTGGGCTGCTGATGTTTTCTAAGAAAGAAAATTATCTGCGGATTGCTTTTCATGTTTGTCCGCACAAATTCCGGCTGATGTATCATACTCTGAAATACCATGAAATTCAGGAACATCTGGATCGTTTTCGAAGCATCGCAACCGGTGCATCAGATGGCGGACCGATCGCACAATTAGGCGTTCCCGAGCGTTTCCGATGGCTTACTGCGGTGCGGAGTGCGGTTTTACAGACGTCAAGGCCACATCCCGGCAAAACAAAAAATCTGGACGCTACTTTTGAGCGGTTATTTGAAGAGCTAGTGCAATAAATTTTTAAACAGAAAAGCTCCTGTTATTCAGGCTTCACATACTCGATCTGCCGAACCATACCTTCTGCTTTGGTTTTTTCTCTGTCGATTTGCTTTTGAATCCGTGCCAGTTTGCGGTCGCTTTTTACGAGTTCTCGGATCGCTTTTTCAGCACGGTTCAGGTGTTTTCGGGTATCCGCAGCCGTATCGGCGACTTTCTGTGGATTATTTGACACAGAGAAATTATCACTTTTATTTTCTGCTGTTTCGCTTAAAGATCTGGCTTCCTGCCGTAGTTTATTATTCACTAGTAACTCTTCCTCATACTCCATCTTCAGCTTGTTCACCTTTAGGTTCTGTTCCAGAATTTCTTGGCGTGCCTCATATTTCTGCATTTCAGGTGTTTTTGCAGTCCCACAGGAAACCGTACCGAAAAGAATTGCTGCCACAACAACAGCTGTTGAAAATTTTGCGTTTATCATATTTGTATACCTCTTGCTAAGATACGCATTCTCTGAGTTTATGGTCATAACATTTTTAGAAAAATACGATTCATGTCAATACTTGGATTAAGTAAGCTTACAAACCTACTAAGGCATAGACTTTGCTGCCTATTTTACCCGATTAAAATTCTGTCATTCAATCTATTAAATCAAACAATCTATTAAATCACAAATTAAAATATTTCTACTATGAACATGATGCTAAGAAGGCTGAAAAACATTATTTCAGAAAATGCCATTACCATTATTCTCAACACGCACCGAACCCTGCCTGAAAATCAAAAAGATCCATTACTGCTTAAAAATCTGATCAAAGAAGCAGAAACAAGACTGTTGGCTGATATGGATAAACGGGAAGCTGAGTCATTAATCCAACGGCTGCGTGATCTGGAAGAAACCATTGACCACCGACAGAATCTGGAAAGCCTTATTCTTTTTGTCAATGAAAATACCGCTGAATATGTCCGTTTGCCCATTGCTGTAGAAGACCGTGTAATTATCGACAAGACTTTTGCAACTCGGGATCTCATACGCGCGATGCACATGGAAGCCAGTTATCTCGTTTTGGTTCTCAGCCAACAAAAAGCAAGACTTATTAAAGCTTCGAATGACAAAGTAATCCAGGAATTTCAGGATCCTTTTCCGATTGAAAATACTTCATTTCTCACCAACAACAGAGCGGAACTTTCCAATGCGAGCCGACAACGGAATTTAATTTCTGAATTTTATAACCAAATCGACAAGGAAGTGAATCACTTGCGAAAGGAAAATAAATTGCCTGTACTGATTTCCAGTGAAACCTCACAATACCATGAATACCTGAAAGTAGCTGATGAAAAACACAGTATCTATGACCAATGCCTGAGTGGAAACCACGAAAATGCGAAAGCGCATCACATTGTGACGGAAGCGTGGGAAATTGTAAAAAAATATGTTATTGAGAAGAACAATGCGAGAAAAGCTGAGTTGCAAAAAGCGATCAGTTCCGGCAAATTTCTGAGTGATACCAACGAAATATGGCTGGGAATTCAGCAGGGATCTGTACAAACCATTTTTATAGAAGAGGGAAATTTTCAACCCGCAAAATGGATCGACGGGCACATCACGTACGTTTCACCAGAAATGAGAAATGGAAAATCGGTGGTGGATGATATTTACGATGAATTAATAGAAGCCAACCTGCGACAAGGCGGCGATACGGTATTCCTACCCAAAGGTGAACTGACAGACTTTAACGGTTTCGGTGCCGTAACACGATATTGATTCGGAATTAAGAAAATATTAAAACCAATTCTCCCATTGAATCAATGAAAATAATTCACGATTCAATGGGAGATTTTTTAATAATCTTCTGGAATATTTAAAACGAAATTATTCTGCAACCACCTGTTTATTCACATAATCACAGTTCATCAGGCGAAGGATTCCCATATAATTCAAATTAAATTCGATGAGGTTGCCTACATTATAACCGGATACATTTTCTCCCAAATCTACCACCATCATATCCGAACTCGAACCCACAATTTTCAGGGAATCATCGGCAGGCTCAATATGGCTGTCTTCCACATCCAACAAGCCAATATCAATAATGGCTCTGTGCGAACTGCTGTTTTCTTCCTCATCAAATTCCAGCGTATCACCGGTAAGATTTTGTCCCATATCGCCGTCCGGAAGGGTAGGTTTTTCCCGCAATTCAATAATTTCCGCATACAGCTTGAAAACATCCTGATGCATCTCCGGATTGGGTTTGCTGCTGTACACATCGGTACCCAAAAATAAGGTTTCCCCTACTCTGAAATGATTCACATCTTTCGGCAGCAAGCCGCGTGAAATTAAAGGAATTGTCACCGAAGTTCCGCCGCTGATGTAGGGAATTTTTCTGTTAAACCTCGCTTCTATCAGTTGTGCGTAAAGACACAGCTGCAACAGTTTGTCCTGATTCGGCAACACGCCGTACATACAGGTGAGATTGGTTCCCAAACCTGCGACTTCAATATTGGGAAGGTGAAATACTTTTTCATAAAAATCAATCACGTCTTCCCGCATCACGCCTTCGCGAAGTTCGCCCAGCTCTATCATAATGATAATTTTGTGGGTTTTGTTTTGCCTCACTGCTTCGTCGGAAAGCATTTTTATGGTTTCATATTCTGTATTAAAACTGGAATCGGCGTACTTTACAATACTGGAAATATAGCGTTTTGCAGGCGGTTTTATAAATACCGTTTCTATATTCGGATCCAGGGATTTAATGATTTTCAGGTTGGTAATTCTGCTGTCGCACATCTGTTTTACCCCCAAAGCCATGATTTCTTTCAGGTAAACTTTAGAGCCGCAAAACACTTTGGAAACCACACCCCATTCGATGTTGTTTTCCTTAAAAAGCTCATCAAGAAACCGATAGTTTTCCTGCAGTTTTTTTCTGTTGAGAACTATATGTGCCATGTTATCTGTTCCATCTCATTTCGAGATATTTATTGGTGAAGCCCATTTTTTCGTAGAGTTTCTTGGCCGGATTATCCGGTTCTACATGCAGTGCAATATTGCCTTCGGTATTTTCCAAAGCCATTTCCATGAGTTTTTTTCCAATTCCTTTGCCGCGATAGTGCTGATGTGCAGCAATATACACCAGAATATTTTCCGGTATATATCCTTTCATGCCTGTAAAATTAATGATGACTGCACCCACCATCTTCTCTTCATCTTTGGCCGTCAGCAGAATTCCGCCACTTTTTCCGTCGCGGTACAGTGCATAATCCAAGCATTTCTGAATATCGGTTCGGGCATCGCCGTACTGATCGAGATGCTGGAAAAGGAAATCTGCAATCTGCTGTTCTGTATCGGCAGAAACGTCGTTGGGATTTTTGTAACAGGTATATTGTATCATAAAAATAAAATTAAAACCACGCTCAAAGAGGCGATCAGGTTAGTTTAATTTTTTCTGATTAAAGAACAGTAACTTTTACTGAAC
>JADMKO010000120.1:11776-16662 GCA_015478785.1 Chryseobacterium sp.
TTCCCAGATCAAAAATAGCGACAAGATCCATTGAATTTTTCTGAAATATCGCTATGAGTATACATACAAAGATAAGGAAAATAAATAAAAAGAAATTGAGAGAAGCGTAGCAAGGCATTTCTCATCCAGTAAGAAAAATAATCAAAAAGAGGATAATTTTCTACAAAAAGATTTTGCAGGGACAAGTTTTCTTAATTTACAGATAGTTTTTTTTTCCTGTCAACTTCACTCTATCTCAGTTGTAAACATTTACTACAAAATAAACTAATCGATTTTATAATTTCGTTAATGCAGTCTGCAAAAAGAGCTGTACATTTGGGAGTTAGTAGGAATACTCCTATTAGGATCCCAGTTTTCATCTCGTCTGAAGAATACGCAGGAAAACCGGTGAACAAACAGAAATCGTTACTTTATGTTTTTTGAAATCTTAAATAAAAACGTTCTGGTTCGTTTAGTTGCAGAAATTGAAATACACAATCTTCGCTGCAATGCATCTAATTGGCAAAAAGATTCCCAAAATGATTGATCTTGACATAAATTTTGACTTCAGAGAAGATAGTATTTGTGGAGACCCTGATACAGATAGTATAAGACTTTATGAAAATCACAAAGTTTTATGGTCTAAAATTCTTTCGGATGAAAATGTTTTTAAATTGGACATACTTTCTATTGGCGGTAAATTTGGAAGAATTCTACTAAAATGCAATAAATATGATAATTTATCGAGTGATAGAATGTGCCCGCATTTTGTCGGAAAATACAAAGGGAAATTCGATGATTGGTTAACCGAGGAAGAAAAAAAAGAATTCAAACATATTGTTAGGACAGTTGGTGGGCATATAGTTTTTCCAGCTCATAAAAAAAATGGCTTCACAATTAATCAAGCTAGAGGGGTTAATCGGAAAATCAGCGATAGATTCGATTTAACTCTCGAATGTATTAGACTATTTTATTCAAACGAACGAAGTCCACTTTTGGATTCAATTATTCGTTACGAAGATTTTTTCCAACTATTCGGAAATTTTGAAAATTACGTAAATTTCTTTTTACTTCAAGATTTTGTAACCGAAAACTATGATGTGAAATTTAGTTTGCCATTTGATAATTTTGAGCGTTCTCCTTTACCTCAAAATATTGAAGAGTATATATCGTACAAAAATGAAACAATCAATCAAATTAAAAAAAGAAACAATAGAATTCTTGATGTGCTTAGCAGTTAAATTGACGGATTTGCAAAATCTTCACAATCCGCAAAGTTCTAAATCCGTCACAATTTAGGAAGGGTGACTGTCAACGCGAAATTGCATTCAAACTTTTATCATTAATATAAAATGACACAAGAAATACCTAAATTCCACGAAACATTTAATCCCATTTTAGATATACTTTCTAATCAAAAGGTTATTCATACAAGGGAAATGCAAAGAAAAGTAATAGAAAAATATTATTCGCATTTACCAAAAGAGTTTTTAGAAGAGAAAACCAAGTCTGGAGAAATACTCATCAATAATCGCATTGCTTGGGGAAAATCATATTTGAAGAAAGGTGGTTATATCCATTACCCTTCAAGAGGTAATGTTCAAATAACCGAAAAAGGTATAAATCAAAAGTCCACTTTAAATTTGAAAGATTTAGAAGAGGAAACTTCGTTACTGGATTTTTACCAAACTGAGAATGAAAAACATTCTTTCACAACAGAGATTAAGCAAATTTCCAATGCTTCACCTCAAGATTTAATTGATGAAGGTTTTGATCAAATAGAACGAGAAATTAAAAACGAACTGTTAGAAAAACTTAAAACGATTGATCCCTATTATTTTGAAAAGGTTGTGCTTAAACTTCTGAAAAAAATGGGTTACGGAGATTTTATCGAAACTTCAAAATCTGGAGATGGTGGAATTGACGGAATTATAAACGAAGACAAGCTTGGTTTAGATAAAATTTATATTCAAGCAAAAAGATTTACTGAAAATAAAGTTCGTGAAAAGGACATAAGAAACTTTATCGGAGCTATGAGTGGTGATACAAACAAAGGGGTTTTTGTCACAACTTCTCTGTTCGACAAAGGTGCCGAAGAAAAAGCAAAAAATGCACATCATAAAATAATACTTATTAATGGAAATAAGCTGGTAGATTTAATGCACGAGTTTAATGTTGGTGTGCAAATTAAGCAGGTTTATGAAGTTAAACATTTGGATGAGGACTTTTTTGTTGAACAATAAAACCACTTATCATAATCCTCGTCACAGAAATGCCCAAACCGTTGACAGTAACTTTGCTACGAAAGACCACCTTAAAACAAAAACAGAAAACAGAAATGAAACAACTTAATATAATTTTAGCTTTATTTCAGACCATAATTTCATCCGGGCAAGAAGCAAACATAACTAATGAAATCAGAAAAAATTTTAATGTTTATTCTAATCTGATCGCCGAGAGAAAAATAGATGACGCACTAAATTATTCAAATCCTAAATTGTTTGAAATAGTACCGAGAGAGCAAATGAAAAATTTAATGGAAGCTGTTTACAACATGCCGAACATTGAATATAGAACCGGAACCGCAACATTTTTAAAGTTTGAAGAACTAAAAAAGATTGAAAATGTAAATTATGTGAAATTCTACATAAAATCTCCTATTGAAATGAAGTTTACTGACATTGAAAATACTGAAGAGAAAGTTTTGCTAATGACTAAAAATTTTGAAGCGAAGTTTGGAGTTGGGAATGTTGAGTTTGACAAAAAAAGTGGATTTTACAAGGTCAACGCAGAAAAAATAATTATTGCGAGTAGCGACAATGAGCTTTTGGATTGGAAATTTGTAACCGTTGACAACCCAAAAATGAAGGCACTACTGGAGAGATTTATTCCGTCAGAACTATTGAACTAATACCCGAAACGAAAGCCAACGAACCCTTCGACAATTTCAGGATAAAATATTAATAATACTGCCTGATCCGCTTCCCGGAGAAACCAGCGTGCCTAAATCCATAATATTAAGAACTGACCGAAAAGTGTTACCTAAGAAAATTAAAAAATGTCCAAAAAAGAATTAATCAAAAGATTGAAATGGTACTATCCGGTGGAGAAATTACACGCCTTTATTACTTTCCCGTCGATGGCACTCTATCTGCTTTTTACGCAACCGTTTACGGATATCCTATTTCTGCTTTATGGCTTGGGGCTTTGTATTTTTATATTATTCCAAGGCCAGCAGTACTGGAAGCTGAAACTGATGAGGCTTACCGGAAAACCTTTTGATGAGAAAAAGAATCTTCAGTTTTTCAGAAACTCAAAAGGCACCAATCTTATAATGATCGGTCTTATCCCGCTGATGCTGGTAATCCAGCTGTACCTTAACTATTGGACAGTAAAGGACAACTGGATTTACTGGGGCGTTCTTGCGAATCTCTTTGGTATTCTAGAGCACATCAATTATTACAACAGGCAACTCATGATCGATAATGCTTCGGACCTTCATTATGTGATGAGAAACAAAAAACTTAAAACGGCAAGTTTGGCCAAAGACTTATCTGACAATGTCATTTAATTGTCATTTGCCACCATATTGCATCGCCTGATTATGCAAATTTTCCAATTTACCCTCACCGATCTGATGATCAAATTTATGATACACTTCCAACATTCTTTCTGAATCATCTTCGATTGAATGTGCCGTTTGTCGGAACCTTGTCTGATCTTGTTATCAGGCTTACTAGAACATAACGGAGTTCTTTCAACAGTTTGTCCGCCTCTTTAAATTTTCGTACTGTGTCTTATCAAAAACCTGTCCAGACTTTTGAAATACCTGACCAGCTTTTCGCTCTTTCGTACTACGTTTTATGATAAACCTGACCAGACTTTTGAAATAGTTGACCAGCCTTTTAAATTCCTTCAATACGATGTAGAAAAACCTCCCGTCTTTTGGAAAAACTACAGGAATGTTTGTAAAAAAGAGCAAGCATTTATTTGTTGACCTTCTTTAACGTTACCGTTTTCATCACCTCTTTGAGATTCGGAGAAGGCGAAAAAATAATTTTCACTTTACTGACATGATTGACGGTGAGGAGTTCCGGAGTATCTTCTCCGCTTCCGCCCAGAGAAGGCCGAAAGTTGCCCAAATCTCCAAACTTCACGGTGTATCCGTTTTTGAGATACTTGATGAGCATGTTTTGAAGACCGTACAGCACTGCACGCATATCTACACTGTTCAGTGTTGAGGAGTTACTGAGTTCTTCAGCGATGGTTTTGAAATCGATTTCCCCTGTTTTTTTCAGCTGTGGATAATATTTCATGGGCGCATCCTTGTCCCGGGGATTATTGCGCTGAACCGGTTTAAATTGAATCATTGTTTTCGTTTTTAAAATTACACGTCACCGTAACAGATCAGCATACCTCAGTACCAATACGCATCGTTGCAGGTGCCGGCTTCTGGCGTTTCTTTACATTTTCATGATTGTGAAAATGCCATCGTCTATCAAAAATAGCATTTATTTACTTACAAAATGCTTTCTGAACCAAATAAAAAAAACCACCCCGACGATTATCGGGGTGGCATTTAATAAATTTAAAAATTGTTTTATAGAGATAATCAATACACCTCTATCTGTTAATCAAAAATTACTTTTTGATCACTTTCACCGTTTTGGTGTTTCCGTCTGCATATCTCAGATTCAAGAGATACAATCCTGATTTCAATTCAGCTAAGTTGATCTGTGCATCAGGATTGGCAATGGTTTTCACCAATCTTCCGGAAGCATCCATTACGGTAACGGATTTCAGGTTCTTGGCATCAGAAATATTGATGACATCGGTAAATGGATTTGGATAAACCCTCACCTGATCTTTTCCTTCTACTTCATTTGTTGAAAGACAGACTGGGTCTA
>JADMKO010000121.1 GCA_015478785.1 Chryseobacterium sp.
AAATCCGCGGCTCCAGTTGCTCCAGATAATTCCCGCAGCTCCGGCTTCCTCAAAAGGTTTGTTTAGTGAACGCCATGTGTGTCCGATGTTTTCCATCGAACGGTTCCAGGCTAAATTGGCTTCAGCAGTGGCGGCTTTATACCGCTCAAAAGATTCAGCAGTGGCAAATTCTTTCCAGTTGTATTCCGGTCTTCCGCTCGCTTGGTATTGAGAAACCATGACGAATTTCCCTTTCACTTTCGGAAGCCACGCTTCGAACGCGGCTTTGCTTTGGAAAAGAGGCAAGGCAACTACTTCTGCAGTAATTCCTTTCGCCGGAGTCTTGGGGCTGAAAGCCAGTTGCATTCCCTCCAGAGACTTTATATAAGGAGCCACCATTTCAATGCTGGAAGTTCCTCTTTCCCATGATTTCCATTCGCCCCATTGCTCGTTGGACGCTGCAATTCCCCAGTTCTGAAAACGCTGCACCGCCCAGTCGTGAGCCTGTTGCATTTTCGGGCTTCCAACAAGCCTCGGCCCGATGCCGTCAATCAGTTCATAAGCAAGCTGTTCAAGTTGGGAATTCTGATAGGTTTCATTCATAATATGGTCGATCATCGGGTCTTTCTGCTGCGCACAGAGAGGAGTGACCGAAACCGCCACGGTTAACAATGCAATTTTTGTAAAGTATCTCATGTTTTATTTTAAAGCGATGAAGATAATAAAAAAATGGTTTCAAATAAAAACCCTTCTGACATAAGATGCAGAAGGGTTTTCGGTAAAGTACGGCTGTTGTTACACCCGCAGATATCTTGCATAGGCATAGCCTTCTTTGCCGTCGGAAGTTCTTATTTTCCACCAGTCATCAGAAGATTGTTCTATCAACGTAACGGTGTCTCCTTTCGCTGCTTTCCCGATGACGTCAGCGTCGGTAGAAGGGAGGTTCCGCAGATTCAGGTTGGAATGTTCTGTAGCGACCGTCAGAGCTGTTCCGGAAGTAAGCCCGGAGATCTGTATATTAAGATTCACATCAGATGCGGAATAGGTTGAATCAATAGCGCCCAACGCATTCCACACAGCGTCTTTTTCAGCTGTAGAAGAAGCATTTCCGGAAATATACAAAATACCATCCTGTTCCTGTACTTGAAGTCCGGTAATTCCGGATGACTGCGCTGCAGAAATAACTCCTGCATATTTTTGCTGTAATGTACTCATAGTGAATTATTTTACGTTGTAATTGTAGTTTACATTGCCTACCTGTAAGGCATCTACAGATTCTTTAATTCTTCTTGCCTGTGCAGTAGAAACATCTCCTGTAATCGTGAGTTCATTATTGATCACTTCAACTTTTACCGAAGGGAAATCCTTGATGGCGTCTGCCACTTTCTGCTGAACTGCGGGATCTACGGGAGAAACGGTTTCTACAGCCACGACTTCACGGATGGTAGACATATCGTGAACATCTTTTATTCCCGGGATGGCTTTCAGTTGTGCGATGGTGGCATCTCTGGAAGCTTCATCTTCAAAAGTACCGCTCAGGTGTGCTGTCCCGTCTTTTATTTCCACCGATGCTTCAGGATTGGAAGAAACGATAGTCGTAGCAGAAGTCTGCAGTTCTGCGTCGTTGGTTTTGTTTTTACATGAGGTGTTCCCGGCCAGAACGGCCAGCGCAATGAACATTGTTGCCAAAGTCTTTTTCATATGTTTAGATTTTAATGTGATCAAAAATAGCACTAAAATTAGTGCCAAAATGGTAATTCACTGTATTTCTTTAGGTTTTCACACCCTTTAGTGAAAGAAAACTATTTGTGATATCAATTAAATAAAACTCTTTTATTAAATTTTTGTTAAATATTATTGAGATTACTTGTGTTTTTCAGATATTTCGTATATTAGTGGTCAGAAGAAACAGAATTTATGGAAAGGACGACAAAAGTATCAGTATTTGAGAGCGATGTACAGCAGGAGATCCAGCGGATCAAATCTAGGCTGGATGAAAAAGGAATAGAAAACTCCGTGGAAAACAATTATATGACGTTTACCACGACTCCTACTGCAACTACATTAAAAGTGATGGTGGACTTGAAAGACGAACCAGAAGCTTTTGAAATTATCGATACCTGGCTTCAGGAGAATGAACAATAATCATCATCAAATCCAATCATTATATTTTAAATTTTACTGTTTGAGCCGGAACGATGATTTCCGGCTTTTTTGTAACGGTATTCTATCTCAAAAACATGATTACATTCAGAAAAGCGACACCCGATGATGCTCCTGAAATATGGAGGATTTTACAGCAAGCCATCCTGAAAAGAAAGGGGGAAGGTTCCGATCAGTGGCAGGACGGATATCCCAATCCGGATACCGTACAGTCCGACATCGAAAGCGACTATGGATATGTGTTGGAAACTGACGGTGACATAGCAGTATACAGCGCTGTGATCCTGAACAATGAACCAGCGTATGAAGATATTGACGGAGCGTGGCTTTCTGAAGGCGATTTCATCGTGCTTCACCGGATTGCTGCTGCTGCCAAATACGCCGGACGCGGTTTTACCACAGAGTTGCTGAAAAGGGTAGAAGTACTCGCTAAGGATCAGAATATTTACAGCATCCGTGCTGACACCAATTTTGATAATCCTGCCATGCTGGCGGTCTTCAGGAAAATGGGTTACACGCACTGTGGCGAAGTGCAGATTCGAGGCGCGGCTAGACTGGCTTTTGAGAAGCTGTTAAAATAAAAGTGAGCCGAAGCCCACTTTGTTATTTTTCTCTTTCTATGGTTCGTATTTCCCGAAGTTTCTCGGTGATACGGCTGGTCTTATCCATTTGATCAGCCTTGATCGGAACCGTTGTTTTTGCATTTTCCCAACTCAGGATCATTTCCATCGAATGATCATCGACAGGTTTCAGGTCAATTTCAAACCACTCTTGTTTTTCTGCAGATTTTTGAACGGAAGCCGTTATTTCTGCTACATTCAGTTTTTCATCATACACCGTACCCCAGTTCTGGCTGT
>JADMKO010000122.1 GCA_015478785.1 Chryseobacterium sp.
TCGTCTCTCCTGCGCTTCCCATAAACATTCTCTCGTTTTGGGATTGCAAAGATACAATTAATTTTTAGACCTGCAAATTAATTTTATATAATTTGATTTGTTCTTTATATTTTAATCAGCTTCTGCTCCACTCTAAAGTGACTGCAAAGATAGAACAAGTTGGTATTAAAAAACAAACGTTTTATTAGAAAATAAATGAAATGTTAATAAAGTAGCTCTTTAAGAATTGATTCTAAATATATTATGAAGACAAGATAGTTTTCCACAATGACCTCTTTGCATACATAATCGCCTTAAACGGGATGAAAATTAATTTTTAAAAGAGATTACAAGGGACCTAAATCAGGAGAAAATGAATTCAAATAAAGTAAAATTTATTTTTTCGTTGCTGAAAAATTATTCTCAATCAGGCGTGATATCCCAAGTTAACGGTTCATAATATAATATGACACCTAATAATATGACACCTTGAAAACTAAAAAATAATTCTCAAAAGATCTTCGGGAAGTGTTATCATCTAAAATAGCGTGGCTAATTTCTTTTCTTCATTTGTCTGTAAATGAAAATTCCTGTCAGGATTCCGGCGGTATCAGCGACAATATCTAAAAGTTCAAAGGTTCTTCCGTTCTTCATTATTCCCTGGAAAACTTCGGTAAGCAACGCATACACCAGCAGAATCAGTAAAGAGACGGAAAAGCGCAGTCGCGGCAGGGCAGCCATAAAACAAAAGCTTAGGACAGTAAAGATTCCAAAATGTACAACTTTGTCAACACACTGAAAAAGGAAAATCGGATCTACTTTTACACTGGGGCGCAGAAGCATAAAAGTGAGAAATGCCCAATAAATGGGCAAAACTCTTATAAATATTTTGGAATAATTATCCAAGTGTAGCTTGATATTCTTCAGCTGACAGCAACTCGGACTGTTGGGACTCATCAGCAATCTGAAGTTTTATAATCCATCCTTTTCCATAAGGATCTGTATTAAGAAGTTCCGGCTGATCTTCCAACTCTTCATTAAACTCAACTACAGTACCGGATAAAGGAAGATAAAGATCGGAAACTGTTTTCACGGCTTCTACACTTCCGAATACATCTCCGGAATTCAGTTCGTCATCTAACGTGTCTACATCCACAAAAACAATATCGCCTAATTCTCCCTGTGCGAAATCGGTAATTCCGATAACGGCAATATTTCCTTCAATTCTGATCCATTCATGATCTTTGGTGTACTTGAGTTCTGTAGGTGTATTCATCTTTTTAAATATTTTTCCAAAATTAACTAAAGAATTTGATATCGGCAAAAAAAATAAAACCGTTAAAAACATTAATAAAGAAAGCCGCCCTAAAAGATAAGACGGCTATATTTTTTAGAAACCTCCTGTGCTATCAAAAGTAAAGGTTGCTGTAATTCCAGCCCTTATTGTGGACAGCGGAAAAGCGGTGGATATTTTATATTTGGTCATCATCTGCTGATAGAAAAGTTTCAGGTTCAGATTTTGTGACACGTTATAATCTGCGGAAAGATCGATACTCAAAAGCCTTTGTCCGCCTGTAATCTGAGAATCGTTCAGCAAGATATTCGAAATTCTGGTGATATTATCGCGAAGCCTGATATCTCCGCGGATATTTAAATCTGTTGAAACCCGGCTGGTTCCCGCTCTTCTCCGGATATTGCGCGTTCCCAGACGGAAGTCTTTTATAATATAACCAAGCCCAACTACATAATCCGTCCCTTCATCTTCAGTCAATGTCTGATTAACAAGTCCTAACATCAACATTCGGTCTTTATTATAATTGGCCCGAACCTGAATATTATTTCGCAGGGTTACATCAATTCCAATCAAAGGAGCAAAAGCTTCTATATATCCAACCTGCGCGAAAGTATAAGGATTTACAAAATTTCCGTTAATGTCCCGCGATACGTTATTATAAAAATCGATACTGGATTGGATTCCGGAAACCGTTTTGGTTGCATTATATCCGTGCAAAATATCAATTTTGGAAAAATAAGCATTAATTACAGGAATATTTTTCAAACCTGAATAAACGATTCTCCAGTTGGGAAGCGGGAAACCTGATTTTTTGGCATCGCCCAAAACACCGTCCGGCGATTTACCTTCCACGGCAGCCTCGAAAGCCGGTATCAGAACATACGCATTTCCTAATCCGTAGCCATCTGTAAAGCCGTCCGGATTAGTAGTACCTGGTATGCTTTGAGAAATCGTTCTCGCATTGCTGATCAGATTTCTGTAAAGTTCATCAGTACCGCCGAAAGAGGTGTTGAATAACCAAGCGGTGTTGGAATAGCTCACCATATCTGTTCCGAAAGCGAAATCATGATTGGGCCTTGAAAGGTTCTGTAAATCATTGAATCCAGCTTGGGAATAATTGCGGGTGTAATTGTGCAGTGCATTGAAATCTATCCTAAGATCGTTCAACGGCATTACCTGAAGGTTAGCTGTAAAGTTTCTGTTCTCCAATTGAACATAGGGGTCTGTCATAAGACTCGATGTACTTACCCAACCATTTTCCAATGCAATACGCCTGATATCTGACTGCGACCCCAATAAGAAACCGGCAGTTGGCCCGCCTAAGGTCTGTCCGTATCCATACCAGTTCGGTGCCGACAATAATCCCGGAAGTACGGTACCGTTATTTTCGGTATAATTCAGGTCGAGTTGTTTTATGGAAGTCAGCGCATAAGCGATACTTTGTCCGATACTGAGTTTATTTTTAAACTTATAATCTTTGTAGCGGAATCTTTTCTTTTCCCAGGCAGCAGTGTACACGGTATTCAAGGAATCAATTTCCCGTTTCCGTTTCTGCATTTTCGTATTGATATTCTGGAAATATTTCATTTTTCCAAACAGTTTCGGGAAATCCACGGTACCTGTGGCTATTATACTGTTGGTGTTTTGCCCTACAGACCCCAAACTA
>JADMKO010000123.1 GCA_015478785.1 Chryseobacterium sp.
GCCTGCATCCCGAGACAGACTCCCAAAATTGGTTTTTTGTGGTGAAATTCTTTAATCACGTCAAGAAGATTTCCTGCTTCAGAAGGAACTCCAGGTCCGGGGGAAAGGATGATTTTGTCGAATTCCTCTATTTCTTTCAGGCTGATTTCGTCATTTTTAGCGACATGAATAGGGTGGCCAACAATCTGTTCTGCCATCTGAACCAGATTGTAGGTGAAGCTGTCGTAATTGTCTAAAACAAGAATTTTCATAACGATTCCGGCAGCGAAAGTAAGAAACTTTTTGCAGGATCAAAACGCGTGATTTTAAACTCATCAGAAATCCGTAAATTTGCCACCTTTAAAGCTATACAAAATGTCGTTATCTGAACAGGAGATCATCCGCCGCGAAAAATTACAAAAACTGACAGCCTTGGGAATCGATGCGTTTCCGGCTGCTGAATATACCATTTCCGATACCACCAAAACCATCAAAGAAAGTTTTGAGGAGAATAAAAAGGTAAAAATTGCCGGCCGTCTAATGTCCAGAAGAATTCAGGGAAAGGCGAGTTTTGCGGAACTCCAGGATTCCGAAGGGAAAATTCAGGTTTATTTTAACCGCGATGAAATTTGTCCCGGAGACGATAAAGAGCTTTATAATGAAGTGTACAAACATCTTTTGGATATTGGTGATATTATCGGAATTGAAGGTGAATTGTTTAAAACGCAGGTCGGAGAAATGACGGTGATGGTGAAGAATTTCACCCTTCTTACCAAAGCATTGAGGCCTTTGCCACAGGCGAAAACCGATGAGAACGGTGTGGTTCATGATGCTTTTAACGATCCTGAACTGCGATACAGACAGCGTTATGTGGATTTAACAGTGAATCCGCACGTGAAAGAAGTTTTTGTGAAAAGAACAAAAATGTTCAGTGCCATGCGAACTTTCTTTAATGACGCCGGATATTTTGAGGTGGAAACGCCGGTTTTGCAGCCGATTCCCGGTGGTGCCGCGGCGCGGCCGTTTATTACGCACCACAATGCCCTGGATATTCCTTTGTATCTGAGAATCGCCAACGAACTGTATCTGAAAAGACTGATTGTTTGTGGTTTTGACGGGGTGTATGAATTCTCGAAAAACTTCAGAAATGAAGGAATGGACCGCACCCATAATCCGGAATTTACGGCAATGGAAATTTATGTTGCCTATAAAGATTACCACTGGATGATGGATTTCACGGAAAAACTGCTGGAATTTACTGCAAAAGAAGTGAACGGAACTACAGAATCACAGTTCGGAGAACACACCATTAACTGGAAAGCGCCGTATCCGCGGGTTTCCATGACCGAGGCCATTCAGAAATTTACAGGTTTCGATATTACCGGAAAAACCGAGCAGGAATTATTCAATTTTGCAAAATCCATCGGTATTGAGGTAGATGAAACGATGGGGAAAGGCAAGCTGATCGATGAAATTTTCGGTGAAAAATGCGAGGGTAATTTTATACAGCCTACTTTCATTACCGATTATCCGATAGAAATGTCGCCGCTCACTAAAAAACACCGCAGCAAAGAAGGCCTGACAGAACGTTTTGAGCTGATGGTATGCGGAAAAGAAATTGCCAATGCGTACTCCGAGTTGAATGATCCTATCGACCAGCGCGAACGTTTTGAAGAGCAAATGAAACTTTCCGAAAAAGGAGATGACGAAGCCATGTTCATCGATCACGATTTCCTTCGCGCCTTGGAATACGGAATGCCGCCAACCTCAGGTTTGGGAATCGGGATGGACAGGCTGATTATGTTTCTCACCAATAATGCGAGCATTCAGGAAGTGCTGTTCTTCCCGCAAATGAAGCCCGAAAAAACCACGCCGCAAATTGAACTTGGCGAGGATGAAAAAGTGATTATTGAAATCCTCAACTCCCAATCCGAACCTTTGCCGCTTTCCGAAGTGAAGGAAAGAAGCCAGCTTTCCGGAAAGAAATGGGATAAGGCTACCAAAAATTTATCCAAACACAATCTGGTGAAAGTGGAGAAAGTTGATGGAGATTTAGTAATGATGTTGATATCAAATCATTAAGATAAAAAGTTCCTGATTCGGGAACTTTTTTTATATTCAGGCTTCACTATTTTTTCACCAATTTCCTGTGTGATTTCGCTTTCATATCTCATTAATTTTTCCGATATTTGCTAGTCTTTTCATTAGCGGGATTTCATGCCTCAGACTTTAGATTTCAGACATTTTTTGAAATCTTTTTTAGTGTTGCGGGGAGCTGAAATCTGATTTAATATCTAAATTTAATTATGAGCAATAAACAATATACAGCAAGCAGTATTCAGGCACTGGAAGGGATGGAGCACGTTCGTATGCGTCCTTCCATGTACATTGGTGATGTCGGTTTAAGAGGTCTTCACCATTTGGTTTATGAAGTGGTGGATAACTCTATTGATGAGGCATTGGCAGGACACTGCGATACCATTTCTGTGGTTATTCACGAAGGCGAAGGTATTTCAGTAAAAGATAACGGCCGTGGAATTCCGGTTGATTTTCACGAAAAAGAGCAGAAATCCGCTTTGGAAGTGGTCATGACCAAAATTGGGGCCGGTGGAAAATTTGATAAAGATTCTTACAAAGTTTCCGGTGGACTTCACGGAGTAGGAGTTTCCGTAGTGAATGCACTTTCCAATTCCTTGGTAGCAACCATTAATCGGGACGGTAAAATTTATCAGCAAAAATATTCCAAAGGAAAAGCTTTAGAAGATGTAAAAGAAATCGGAACAACTACAGAACGGGGCACCGAAGTTTTCTTTCAAGCCGATGATACCATTTTTCAGGAATTAATCTTTAATTACGATACTTTAGCAAGCAGAATGCGTGAGCTTTCTTACTTGAACAAAGGCATTAAAATTACCTTAACAGACGAAAGAGAAAAAGACGAAGAAGGA
>JADMKO010000124.1 GCA_015478785.1 Chryseobacterium sp.
CAAGGTGATCAGCAGATTTTGCTCCAACCTCCACGGCAACTCTTGAACTGCCCGGCGTGAACTGATCCGCATGTACGGTGATATCAAAACCTAGAATTTTCGCTTTTTCTAAAAATATTTTGCTCTCTTCAGGCTGAAAAGCAGATTTTTCAATAAAAATATCTACTCTGCTCGAAAGATTTTCTTCTTTCAATTTTGGCAAAACTTCTTCCAGAACATAATCCAGATAGCTTTTGCTCTCATCACTATCTTCCACAAAATCCTTAGGTTTCATGTGTGCTGCGAGACAAGTGGAAATAAGAGTTGCCGGTGTCAAACCTTGAGCCTGACGAATCACCCGAAGCATTTTCAACTCCTGTCTTTCATTCAATCCGTATCCTGATTTTATTTCGATTGTCGTAATTCCTAAGGATAAAAGAAAATTAATCCGCTGTAAAAGCCCTTCCAGCAACTCTTCTTCCGTTGCCTTCCGTGTATATTCCACCGAGCTCCAGATGCCGCCGCCAGCTGCGGCAATTTCCAGATAAGTTTTTCCCGCATTGCGCATGGCAAAATCATGAGCACGGTTTCCGCCGAAGCAAATATGCGTGTGGCAATCGGTAAAAGCAGGTAATAAAACAACATCTTCATCAATTACCTCAATATCACTTTCATGATTTTCTTTCAGAAAAAGTTCTTTTAATTCTTCAAAATTTCCGGCATCTACAATCTCATTATTGTGAATCAAAACACCTCCGTTTTCGATGACTTGAAGTTGTTCATCACTTATTTTTCCACGAAGCGGAAGATCTGCAAGAGTAACAATTTGCCTGAACGGCCCTATTAATTTCATAAGGTAAATGTAAACATTTGGACATACAATAACAAGAAGAGAAGGGTGAAAAAGATGTTCTGATTTTTTGCTTTTCATTTTAAAAATTTTACCTTTGGTAGCTACTGAAAACAAAAAGGAATGTCAGATTTTTTACATGCGGATAAGGAAAATTATTCTCAGGATGAACTCCTGCAGGAAGAGAAAATCCGTCCGCAAAGTTTCGGAGATTTTGCCGGACAAAGGAAAACGCTGGACAATCTGGAAATTTTCGTAGCTGCTGCGAAAAACCGAAATGCAGCGCTGGATCACGTGTTGCTTCACGGTCCACCGGGATTGGGAAAGACCACTTTGGCACACATTATTGCCAATGAACTTGAAGTAAACTGCAAAATTACTTCAGGGCCTGTGCTGGATAAACCCGGAAGCCTGGCCGGTCTGCTGACCAATCTGGAGGAAAATGACGTTCTTTTTATTGATGAAATTCACCGTTTGTCGCCTATCGTGGAAGAATATCTTTATTCCGCTATGGAGGATTATAAAATCGACATCATGCTGGAGGCTGGTCCCAATGCGCGAAGTGTGCAAATAAACCTGAATCCTTTCACACTGATAGGAGCCACTACGCGCAGCGGAATGCTCACCAAACCGATGCTCGCCAGATTTGGGATCCAAAGCCGGCTGGAATATTACACGGTAGAACTTCTCGGGATGATTATTGAAAGAAGCGCAAGAGTTTTAGGAGTAAAAATTTATGAAGATGCCGCACTCGAAATTGCCCGAAGAAGCCGCGGAACACCCAGAATTGCTAACGCATTATTGCGCAGAGTTCGGGATTTTGCGGAAATAAAAGGAAATGGCGAAATAGAAATCAACATTACAAAATTTGCATTAAACTCCTTGAATGTAGATGAATTCGGGCTGGATGATATGGACAATAAAATCATGCGGGTGATGATAGAAAACTTCAGGGGAAAACCGGTCGGAATTTCTGCGTTGGCAACCTCTATCGGAGAAAATCCGGAAACGCTGGAGGAAGTATATGAGCCGTTTCTTATTCAGGAAGGTTTTATTATCCGGACTCCACGAGGACGGGAAGCGACGGAAAAAGCATATTTACATTTGGGTATCTCGCGACCCAAAAGGCTCGACGAACTGTTCTGAATTAGAAAAGCTGAGAAATTACCCACAAATTATTTAATTTTAATCACAATATGAAACTATATCCTCTACAATGCGGAAAATTCAAATTAGACGGCGGTGCCATGTTCGGAGTGGTGCCAAAATCTATTTGGGAAAGAACCAATCCCGCAGACGAAAAAAATCTTATTGAACTGGGAACGCGTGCTCTTCTGGTGGAAGACGGAAAAAAACTCATTCTGATCGATTGTGGATTAGGCAATAAGCAGGATGAAAAATTTTTTGGCCATTATTCACTTTGGGGAGAGGATTCTCTGGAAAAAAATCTTTCCAAATATGGTTTTGTAAAAGAAGATATTACAGATGTTTTCCTTACCCATCTTCATTTCGATCATTGTGGAGGAGCGGTGGAATGGAACGATGAAAGAAATGGCTATCGTCCCGCGTTCACCAATGCTCAGTTCTGGACCAATGAAAATCACTGGCAATGGGCTACCGAACCTAATCCAAGGGAAAGAGCAAGTTTTCTGAAAGAAAACATTCTGCCCATGCAGGAAAGCGGACAACTTAATTTTCTTCCACTTCCTGCAACCGGTAATTACGGTTTCGCTCCGGATTTGAAAATGGATGTCATTTTTGTAGACGGACATACCGAAAAACAGATGCTTCCTGTGTTGCAATATCAGGATAAAACGATTGTTTTCGCTGCCGATTTGATTCCTACTGCTGGCCATATTCCGCTGGTGTATGTCATGGGATATGACACGCGGCCGCTTTTGACAGTAGAGGAAAAAGATAAATTCCTGAAGCAATGTATTGACAATGAATATCTTTTATTCTTCGAACACGATGCCCATCATGAACTTGCCAGCCTGAAAATGACAGAAAAGGGAGTGCG
The DNA here is from genome assembly GCA_015478785.1 of Chryseobacterium sp. GTDB lineage: Bacteria > Bacteroidota > Bacteroidia > Flavobacteriales > Weeksellaceae > Chryseobacterium_A. The sequence goes on from JADMKO010000124.1 coordinate 2,850, forward strand.
CCTGGACGAGACTTTTAGTTTTAATGAAGTGTTTGGTTATTAAAAACTTCTTTACCTTTACCAATGAAAATTTTCCGAAATTTTGTAAATATTCATCTTCGTAAAAAATATTATCTTTGAATTTATTTGAAAATTATGGACACAACTGAGGGTGAGCCCCCACCGTCTGAACCCGAACCGAGGATTATCGGGCTTACCGGCGGCATAGGCTCCGGAAAAACTACTGCGGCACAATTTATAGAAGAATCAGGATTTCCTGTTTATTATTCGGACATCCGTGCCAAAGAAATTGTAAATGAAAATGAGGTTCTGAAGCAAAGCATTCAGAAACTCTTAGGCCAGGAATCTTATGACGCTGAAGGGCTGTATAACAGAAAAATGGTTGCTGAAAAAGTTTTTGGGAATCCTGCGCTGCTTCAGCAATTGAACAGCCTCATTCACCCGGCCGTCCGTGATGATTTTGAAGATTGGGTGCGTCGCCAGCCTACTCCTTTCGTTTTTAAAGAAACCGCATTACTTTTCGAACTTGGCTTAGAGAAAGAATCTTTCCGAACTATTTTGGTTACCGCTGAAGACAACCTTCGGATCAAGAGGGTGATGGATCGCGACGGAAAAACTTACCGCCAGATAAAATCCGTTATGGAACAACAGATTCCCGAAAAAGACAAAATGAAAAGAGCCGATTTTATTATTCACAACAACAACGGCATAGAAACCCTGAAAAAGGAAGTAGAACAAGTTCTGCACGCTTTGAATGTGGTCGTAAAACAGTAAGTTACTTTTCAAAATAAAAAAATAATCCGACGGAATTCCGTCGGATTATCTTTATTGGTGGAGCTGGAGAGATTCGAACTCTCGTCCAAACAAGCAATACGCAAGCTTTCTACATGCTTATTCTGCTATTGATTTTCGACTGTAAACAGAGAGCAAACACCCAATTTACAGCTTATCTTCTGAAGTTTTCGTTCCGGAACCGAAGTTTTCCCGGACTTATTTTCGCTTTTTCTATGCCCCGGACTCAGACGCTGCGAAACAGAGCTTCTGCGGGACATCTTGTTTCCTTACTATACTTCGGGAAAAACGCTTATCCTACTATAATTCAGATTAAGCAGCAAGAGCATACTCTTGGTTGCCAGTTAAAAATGTGCAGCAAGGGATTTAAGAGATCGCGCTGCGGTTCTCTGCATGCTTACTTACCCATTGGTCTTGCTGTCGAAACCGGTCAGCCCCAATTTGTAAGTCTGCAAAGATATGAAAAAAAAATCCTAATTTATTTCTTTGCAAAAAAGGACCTTAGTGCCGTGAATTTGTAGCAAATTATCACTCTCTGTTTTTCACAAGAATCCAGCCTTTCCGGATGATTGTTTTTTTCGAAATGGGATCCATCCATGTTACTTGATACCAGTAGGTTCCGGTACTTACCTGAGCATTGGCGTACATTCCACCCCAGATAGTCCTGGCAGAAGCGGAACGGAAAACTTCTTTTCCATACCGGTCGTAAATGGTTGCTGTGAAATCTTTGTATTTGCTGGCAGCTGTAAAATCAACATAATCATTCACACCATCACCATTTGGCGTGATGGCATTAGGAACAAAAAATGTTAAATATTCCACCGTCGCATAGCAATTCACTCCTTTGTAACGAACCGAAACATGATACGTCGTATTGCTAAGGATATTTCCAAAAACATTTGAACTTTGCCAGTTTATTCCATTATCTATAGAATACTCCATTTCTGCCGTTACATCTTTAACATTTATCGTTAATCCGTTTCCTTCGTAGATAATTTCATCAATTTCAGGAATTGGAGTATAGGTAGCTTCTGCTGTCAACTGTACGGAACACACTCCATTGCTGATAGTGACTGTGTATGTACCTGCTGTATCCACTTGTAAAGTCTGGGAAGTTTCGCCGGTATTCCACAGATAGGTATATCCAGGCCCTGCTCCCGCATCAAACGTACCGCTGTCGCCTTTACAAAACTGAATATCCTCAAGCGTAGAAACTATTGCTGGCACAACATTAATGGTAACAGAAGCCGTAGTTCCCTCACACCCATTTGCTCCTACACCACTCACGGTATATGTTGTGGTAACAGAAGGCGATACCGTTTGGGTATTTCCTGAACCAGTGAGGCCTACCCAAGTATATGTTTGTGCCCCGGAAGCTGTTAAAACTACGGATTCACCCTGACAAATAGTGAGACTGCCTGCCGTCAATCCAATAACAGGCGGTTGATTATTTTCAATAACTGTTACTGTCTGCTGTTGAGAACACAAGTTCCCGAAAGTATTCGTAATCGTAAGCGTATAATTACCTCCTTGATTCACAACGGGAGTCAAAGTATTTGCCCCGGAAACAATATTTCCTCCTCCAGAAGCTGTCCAAAGTATATTGACTTGTCCTTGCGAAAAAGTGGAAGCAGAAGCATTCAAAGTAACGGAAGTATTGATACAGGTGATTTGTGCAGGTTGCGCGATTACAATATTAATCGGCGCATCCATTGTAACAGTGGCAGAAGCAGTGTATTGACATCCTGCCGGTGTTGTTACCGTTACGGAATAAGTTCCGGCTGCATTCACCGAAGTTGTTTGTGCATTGGAACCGTTAGACCATGCAAATGTATATCCTGTTCCTGTTACAACAGCGGTAAGCGTTGTTGATGATCCTTGACAAATAACTGTGTTTCCGTTAATAGACAAATTAGGATTGTTATTCTGAGCAATATTTACCGAAACTGAGGGACTGACGCAGTTACCATTAGAAACGGTCAATGAATAATTTCCCGGCGTTGTGACAGTGATGCTTTGCGTTGTTTCTCCAGTAGACCAAAGGTTTCCAGTTGCATAATTGGAAGTCAGAATAACAGGATCTGTTCCACAAATAGCGGGTGCAGATTGTGTAATAACCGGCGCAGGAGTTGATGTTACTATTAGTTGCAATTCTGCGATCTGGAAGCAATTCCCATTGCTCACCCGGACATAAATTATGGTATTCCCGGAGTTATAAGTTGCCGGAGTGGTAATATTATTTGTATTTCCTGCATTGGCATCTGCAAGGTTGGTATAATAGGTAAAAGTAACACCCGGAGTTGTACTGATATTTGGCTCTGCCGAGGTAAGGTCGAACGTAAAAGTATTCGTTACGGAACATTCATTCATCAAATAATTCTGTACGGCGGGAACCGGATTTTCTGTAACTGTAACCGATTGCTGAAACTGGCATCCGTCAGGCGTTGTTACGGTCACGGTATAAGTTCCGGGTGCTGTTACAGTTATTTGCGAGGCAGCAACACCATTAGACCATAAAAATGTATTTCCGGTTCCGCCAGCTGTGGCTGTAAGGATGGTAGAACCTCCAGCACAGAAGGACGTATTCCCGGTAATTTGAAGATTCGGGTCTGCACTTCCGGTAATGGTAACGGAAACAGAAGGACTTGTACACGAACCAACAGTATTGGTAAGTGTATAAACTCCAGGAGTTGTAACAGTAATCGATTGGGTCGTTTCTCCCGTAGACCATAAGTTTCCATTGGTGTAATTAGAAGTGAGCGTAATGCTTCCTGTTCCACAAATCACAGTTCCGGATGCGGTAATTACCGGAGTTGCAGGCTGAGCTTCCACCGTAAGCTGAAGTTCGGCAATATCGCTACACTGCGTACCGATTACTCTTACAAAAAGAGTAGTATTTCCAGAAACGTACGCTGTTGGATTAGTAATAAAATTATTATTTCCCGCAGTCGCATCTGCCAAATTGGTATAATATCGAAAAGTAACACCCGGGGTTGTACTGATGGAATTTTGTGCTGAAGTGAGATTAAAAGTGGCTGTATTACTGGCTGAACAGAAACTTAAAGAAGCATCCAAAGCCTGAGGCAATGGCAATGTCGTTACTGTAATTGAAGCATTTCCCGGGCAAGTTGTATTGGGAACATGCACTTCTACAGAATAAACTCCAGGCTGGCTAACCGTGTAAGAAACATTGGTAGCTCCGGGGATAAGATTATTATTGAAAAACCACTGATACGTAGCACCTGGAACTGCAACAGAAGCGTTGAGAGTTTGCGAACTTCCCTCACAAATACTGATGCTGGAAGGTAAATTATTTCCGGAAGGATCCGTCAACTGTACTCCGATATTGAAAGAACCTGCCTGAAGAAATACGCCGGTATCAAACTGTCTGTCGGTATAATCTGCCAACACCATTTTGAAACGGTAGGTCTCTCCGGGAATTACTGTTGCTGTCGCTGTAAGGGGAATCGTTCGGCCTGCGAAATTCGTTTCTATATTGGTTGAATTATATCCTCCGAAATACTGCTGATTGATCGCAGGACAGGATGCTGATACATACGGATGAATATTGGTTACTCTTACCGGTGTTCCATTCGGCAAAACAGCAATATTGGTGTAGGTAGGATCAGATACTTTTTTTAACAGCAATGCAAAACCATCACTGAACTCACACTGATAATTTCCGTCATATTCTTCTGAAGCAAAAATATAATTGAAATTTATTTCACTGGTGACGGGAGTAAAATCAAACTGGATATAAGTAGCATCAAATAGCTCGCTATTCGCTACGCCTAAAGCGTTTGCCAAATCAACATCACCTCCTGTTGATAAATTTCCGGAAAGATTAGAAATAAAGGAATTCCCCGCAGTATTTGCCGGGCCTGTCATAAGTACTACTCCATCGTTAAAGGGAAAATTGGTAGTCCCCTTATTAAAATAACCCCATGAGCGATTGGTATTGGTTGCCGCAAGATTAGGAGAAACAATTACATTCGTTACATTCGCTGTACAATTTGAACCACCGGTAATCAAAACATTTTTTATCAAATCCTGTATGCTATAGGCACTCTGAGGATAGGCTGGCGTATTAACATTAATAAAAGCTCCTGCTTTCATCGTAGCTGCCGTTGCCACTTGAGGCTTGTTTTGAGTTCTTTGCGCCACAACAAATGAGGAGAAAAAGAAAAACAAGATCAGTACTATTGTTTTTTTCATTATATCAATTTATTAAGGATCATTATGTATAATATTGACTTGAAGACTATTACCCTCACTCATATTACCACAAATGTTCCTTGTTTTTCAAAAAATTAAAAGTGGTTAAAAATAGTAAATATTTTTTTATAGCTTCTTACAAGATTTTAATATTTGGTGACTTCAAAAAAAAAATTTACTTTTGCAAACCAAAATGAGATGTAATATATGTTAATAATTCCAGTAAAAGACGGAGAGTCTATCGACAGAGCCCTTAAGAAGTACAAAAGAAAATTCGACAAAACAGGCGTAATACGCAAGTTAAGATCGAGACAGCAGTTTATAAAACCTTCTGTTATCAAAAGACAGAAGATTCAAAAAGCCGCTCATAAGCAAAGAGAGGCCAGCTTAGAAGAGCAGTCGTAAGATCTTCCTTACCACATACCATATCACTTTCCGAATCGTTATATTTGGAAAGTGATTTTTTATTTCTACCCATGACTGAAAAATTCATAGAACATATCATCGTAGAAAAACGCTATTCCGCACACACCATCACCAGCTATCGCAAAGACCTGGCGGATTTTCAGCACTTTTATTTAGAAACAGAAGGTTCCGAAAACTATCTTCAAGCCGATAAAAAAATCATTAGAAACTTCATCGCTTATCTCGGCGAAAAAAAACTAGCGAAAAGAACCATCAACCGCAAACTTTCCACCCTGCGGAGTTTTTACCTTTTTCTTTTAAAAATAGGTGAAATCAAAGCCACGCCGATGGAAAGCATCTCATCCTTAAAATTTTATCCCGAGATTCAAATTCCTTTTTCCCGCGACGAAATGCTAAACCTGCAACATATACTCTCGGATTCGGAAAAGTTTTTGGAAATACTCATCATCGAAACGCTGTACCAAACCGGAATGCGGAAAGCCGAACTGTGCAATCTCCTTCATCAAGATGTGAATTTGAAAGGAAATGAAATGAAAGTGACCGGAAAAGGCAATAAGCAAAGAATCATCCCTTTCTCCGATGAATTGAAGCAGCAACTGGAGTTTTACGCAGTCCAAAGAAAACCACTGAAAGACAACGAAAAATGGTTTTTCCTTCATCCAAAAGGCAAAAAATTGGGTGAAAAATTTGTCTATTCCATCGTAAACAAGTACCTTAGTCTTGTTACTTCGAAGAAGAAAAAGAGTCCCCATATTTTAAGGCACAGTTTTGCTACTCACGTCTTAGAAAATGGGGCTGAAATTTCTAAAGTAAAAAAAATAATGGGCCACTCGTCCTTGGCATCCACGCAAATGTACACGCATGCCAATATTGAAAAGCTGAAAAAAGTATTCGGCGAGGCTCACCCCAGAGCAAAGAAATAAACGAAGGTGCAACATGCACGAATTTTTAACCTTTAATTAAATAATGCAGTTATGAAAATCACAGTACAATCCCTCGGAGTTACTCCTCATGAGCCACTGGAAGAACATCTGAACAAAAAAATATCTAAACTCTCCACTTTTTACTATAAAATTTTGGAATGCCAGGTAGTCCTGAGAGTGGAAAATACCAACGAGAAGGAAAATAAAACTGCCGAAATAAGATTAGTAGTTCCCGGAGATGATATTATAGTAAAAAAGACTTCTGAGAGTTTTGAAGAAAGCGTAGATCAATGCGTGGAAACTGCTAAGAGGTTGCTAATCAAGAAAAAGGAAACCGCCTGATTATTTTTATAAAAAAATCCTAAAGTAAATTTGTAGATTTCAAAAAAACAATCATATATTTGCACTCGCAAAAAGAGATTAGCGTTCTTTTGAAATCTATTTGCCTCCATAGCTCAGTTGGCTAGAGCAGCTGATTTGTAATCAGCAGGTCGTGGGTTCGAGTCCCTCTGGAGGCTCTTGCAACATTATCTAAAAAAATTGGGGAGATTCCAGAGCGGCCAAATGGGACTGACTGTAACTCAGTTGTTTCGACTTCGCAGGTTCGAATCCTGCTCTCCCCACATTTTTTGATAAAAAACTTTTGCAAATTTCATAAATTAGATTAAATTTGCACACCGTTTACCAACAGATTTGTAAACACAAATTGCGGAAGTAGCTCAGTTGGTAGAGCGTCAGCCTTCCAAGCTGAATGTCGCGAGTTCGACCCTCGTCTTCCGCTCAAAGAATCACAACCAAGAAACGGCTTGTGATTTTTTTTTAAAATTATAATTGCCGACGTAGCTCAGGGGTAGAGCGTTTCCTTGGTAAGGAAGAGGTCGTGAGTTCAAATCTCATCGTTGGCTCTACAGAATCACAATCTTTTTGGTTGTGATTTTTTTCATTTTTAAGGTAAGGAAGCAGCCGGGAATTCCCGTCTGCTTTCAGAAAGAAAACTGCATCTTAACCCAGAAAACCTCAGCAGTACAGGAATTCTTTCATGACAAAACTATAAAAACTGCAAAGTATTTTTAAAAAAGAGATAATTTTATTACCTTCGCAGTCTCATTTTTATGTGGGTTCCACTATCGCAAACTGCTGATTTTGAATATTTAGACTTTTTTTAGCAAAAAGGAGTTTGATTTTCAAAATTTCACTATATTTGCGCACTGAAATTTTAAAAGTAATAAATTAAATATTTAAAATCATGGCAAAGGAAACGTTTAATCGTAACAAACCACACTTGAACATTGGTACCATCGGTCACGTAGACCATGGTAAAACTACACTTACTGCAGCAATCAGTAAAGTATTATCTGACAAAGGATTCGGTACTGCAAGAGATTTCTCTTCTATTGACTCTGCACCAGAAGAAAAAGAAAGAGGTATTACTATCAATACTTCACACATTGAATACGAAACTGCAAACAGACACTACGCTCACGTAGACTGTCCTGGTCACGCCGACTATGTGAAAAACATGGTAACAGGTGCTGCGCAAATGGACGGCGCTATCCTTGTATGTGCTGCGACAGACGGACCGATGCCTCAAACAAGAGAGCACATCCTTCTTTGCCGTCAGGTAAACGTACCTAAGGTAGTAGTTTTCATGAACAAAGTTGACATGGTAGATGATGCTGAGCTTCTTGAACTTGTAGAACTTGAATTGAGAGATCTTCTTTCATCTTACGACTATGACGGAGATAACTCTCCAGTAGTACAGGGTTCTGCTCTTGGTGCACTTAATGGTGAGCCAAAGTGGGTTGCGACTGTTGAAGAATTAATGGAAGCCGTTGATACTTGGATTGAACTTCCTGTAAGAGACCAGGACAAACCATTCTTGATGCCAATCGAAGACGTATTCTCTATTACTGGTAGAGGTACTGTAGCAACTGGTAGAATCGAGGCTGGAGTTATCAACTCTGGAGAAGGTGTTGACATCGTAGGTATGGGTGATGAAAAATTAACATCAACTGTAACTGGAGTAGAGATGTTCCGTAAGATCCTTGACAGAGGTGAAGCTGGTGATAACGTAGGTCTATTGTTGAGAGGTATTGAGAAAACCGACATCAAGAGAGGTATGGTAATCGCGAAAGCAGGATCTGTGAAGCCACACAAAAAATTCAAAGCTGAGGTTTACATCCTTTCTAAAGAAGAAGGTGGACGTCACACTCCATTCCACAACAAATACCGTCCTCAGTTCTACGTAAGAACTACTGACGTTACAGGTGAGATCTTCTTGCCAGAAGGAGTAGAGATGGTAATGCCAGGTGATAACATCACTATTACTGTAGAATTGCTTCAGCCAATCGCTCTTAACGTAGGTCTTAGATTTGCGATCAGAGAAGGTGGTAGAACAGTGGGTGCTGGTCAGGTAACTGAAATTTTAGATTAATATCTAATTCAATATAAAGTTCCGTAAGGAAACTTACGGAACTTTTTTAATCTACGGGCATCGTCCAATGGTAGGATACCGGTCTCCAAAACCGTTGATCTGGGTTCGAATCCTAGTGCCCGTGCAAATAAAAATTATGAGTTCATTTGTAGATTTTATTAAAGGTTCCTACACCGAATTTAAAGATAAAGTAGAATGGCCAAAATGGCCTGAACTGCAATCCTCCACGATTGTAGTTACCGTAGCTACTATCATTCTCGCTTTATTTACATTCGGCGTGGATGAGTTGTTCTCCAAATCGATCAGAAATATTATCGATTTGCTGACAAGCTTGTTTAATTAAAGTATTTCCTGAAAATGAGTGAATTGAAATGGTATGTGCTGAAAGCCATCAGCGGACAGGAAAATAAGGTGAAAACTTACATTGAGAATGAGATGAAGCACTTGAACTTCGAGTCTTACGTCACTCAAGTAGTTATTCCTATGGAAAAAGTTATCGTGATGAGAAATGGTAAAAAAGTTCCAAAAGAAAGACCTTATTATCCCGGCTACCTAATGGTTGAGGCTAACCTGATGGGAGAAATACCACACATTATAAAAAATATCCCGGGAGTTATCTCGTTTCTAAGCCTTACCAAAGGCGGCGATCCTGTCCCTATGCGAAAAGCTGAAGTCAACAGGATGTTAGGCAAAATGGATGAACTCTCCGAGTTTGCTACCGAACTGGAGATTCCTTTTGTAATAGGAGAAAGCGTGAAGGTGACCGATGGTCCTTTCAACGGTTTCACCGGTACTGTAGAAAAAATTCTGGAAGACAAAAAGAAACTGGAAGTTTCGGTACTCATCTTCGGACGAAAAACACCTATGGAACTCAGCTTCATGCAAGTGGAAAAAGTATAACGATCAAAATAGAATCGTCTCTTTTCAGAGACGATTTTTTTATCCACAATATCCTCCTATTTCCATTTTATCCCTATAACTTTGTTGAAATTTTCAGCAATGTTTGCCCTTATAGACTGCAATATTTTCTTTGTAAGCTGCGAGAGAACTTTAGATAATAATCTCATTGGCAAACCTGTAACTGTACTTTCCAATAACAATGGCTGTTTCATCCGTTACGATTTCTAAAGCTGCCGACATATTGTTTGAAGCACTATATAAAGAAGGATTCCGATACAAGAAAGCCGACGTAATCGTTACAGATCTGATTCCGGATAACGAAAGACTTATCAATTTCCCGTAAAACAATGGACTTTCTCAACAGGAAATACGGTAAACACAAAATCCGTCTGGCTTCCCAAAGCGGAAAACCCACCTACGAAAGGAAAAACCTGCCGCCGGAATATGAAGAATTCCTAAAAAGCAATACCCTTCCGGAAGCCAGTTTCAGGTTTCATTGAAAAAAGTACAACTCTTTTGATTTTTAATCATTTACTTGTTTGCCATTTCAAAAAATATCCATACTTTTGCAAACTCAAATACCGTTTTGTGAGGTGAGATAAACAAACGGTAGAATAATAATGCTTCCAAAATTCATTAATTATTCATAATTAAAAAACAAAAAATGGCTAAAAAAGTCTTTAAAATGGTAAAACTTCAGGTGAAGGGTGGCGCTGCCAACCCGTCTCCTCCAGTAGGTCCGGCATTAGGATCCGCAGGGGTGAACATCATGGAGTTTTGTAAACAATTTAACGGAAGAACCCAAGACAAACCCGGACAAGTTTTGCCTGTAGTAATTACAGTATACGAAGACAAATCTTTTGAATTCGTAATCAAAACTCCTCCTGCTGCCGTCCAACTGATGGATGCAGCGAAGTTGAAAAGTGGCTCCGGAGAACCCAACAGAAACAAAGTAGGGTCTGTATCATGGGATCAGGTTAAGAAAATTGCTGAGGATAAAATGAGCGATCTAAATTGCTTCACCCTAGACTCTGCATTGACCATGGTAGCAGGTACTGCAAGATCAATGGGAATCAGAGTGACAGGAACTAAACCCGCTAACGCTTAAAACGTATTGAAATGGCAAAACTGACGAAGAAACAAAAAGAAGCTTTAAGCAAAATAGAAAAGGGGAGAATTTATAATCTGCAAGAAGGCTCTGCCCTTGTAAAAGAAGTAAATACAGCAAAATTCGACGCTTCCGTAGATATCGCAGTAAGACTGGGTGTAGATCCCAGAAAAGCGAATCAAATGGTGAGAGGTGTAGTTTCTCTTCCGCATGGTACTGGTAAGGACGTGAAAGTTCTTGCATTGGTAACTCCGGATAAGGAAGCCGAAGCCAAAGCTGCCGGTGCAGATTATGTAGGATTAGACGAATATCTGGATAAAATCAAAAGCGGATGGACAGATGTTGACGTAATCGTTACCATGCCTGCCGTTATGGGTAAATTAGGCCCGTTAGGTAGAATCTTAGGTCCAAGAGGACTGATGCCGAATCCAAAATCGGGGACAGTAACTATGGAAATCGGGAAAGCCGTTTCTGAAGTGAAAGCCGGTAAAATTGATTTCAAAGTAGATAAATACGGTATCGTTCACGCTGCTGTAGGAAAAGTTTCCTTTGATGCTGATAAAATCAAAGAAAACGCTGCAGAATTAATTCAAACATTGGTTAAGCTGAAGCCTACTGCTGCGAAAGGAGTTTATGTGAGATCTATTTATCTTTCTTCTACCATGAGTCCCGGAATTGCAATTGATACCAAATCTGTAAACTAAAATCTGAATACAATGACTAAAGAAGATAAAGTACTGGTAATACAAGAAATAAGAGACCTGTTACAAGACGCGAAAGTGGTATATGTGGCAGATCTTGAAGGCTTGAATGCTGCGAAGTCATCAGATTTCAGAAGACAGGCATTTAAAAATAATATCAAGGTAAAAGTAGTGAAAAACACACTTTTACAGAAAGCAATGGAACAGATGGATGTAGATTTCTCTGAAATGTTCGTCTCTTTCAAAGGAAACTCTGCCCTGATGATCTCCGAAACAGCTAATGCTCCGGCAAAACTGATAAAAGATTTCAGAAAAAAAGAAGAAAAGCCAGCCCTAAAATCTGCTTATCTTCAGGAAACCATCTATGTAGGTGATGAAAATCTGGAAGCTCTGGCCAACATCAAATCGAAAGAAGAGATGCTTGGAGAAATCATCGGATTACTTCAGTCTCCAATTCAAAGACTTGTTTCTGCTCTTCAGAACAGATCTGAAAGCGAAGAAGCAACTACAGAAGAAACGGCTCCAGCTGAAGAAACAAAAGCTGAGGAAACTCCAGCTGCAGAAGCTCCTGAAGCTGCCGCAGAAGGCGAAACTCCAGCTGCTGAATAATACACACTCAAAAAATCATAATCGTTCAACATTTAAAACATTATTACAATGTCAGATTTAAAAAACTTAGCGGAAACGCTTGTAAACCTTACAGTAAAAGACGTAAATGAATTAGCTGCTATCCTTAAGGATGAGTACGGAATCGAACCTGCTGCTGCTGCAGTAGTAGTATCTGGCGGAGGTGCCGGAGAAGCTGTTGAAGAAAAAACAGAATTCGACGTAATCCTGAAAGCTGCCGGTGCTTCTAAACTTGCTGTAGTTAAATTGGTAAAAGATTTAACTGGTGCAGGACTTAAAGAAGCTAAAGATATGGTAGACAGCGCTCCTGCTCCAATCAAGCAAGGAATTTCTAAAGATGAAGCAGAAGCTCTTAAGAAGCAACTTGAAGAAGCTGGTGCTGAAGTAGAATTGAAATAATTCTGATCTTTTATACCGATATAAATCCGCTCCAACGAGCGGATTTTTTATTGTTATTTTCTGAATCTTTGGTTCCAAAATAAGCCATAAATTTGCATGATGGATTCTCCGCAGCGCAAAATTATACATGTTGATATGGATGCATTTTATGCGTCAGTAGAACAGCACGACCATCCAGAACTTCGCGGAAAACCCGTTTGTGTAGGCGGCGGAAAATACGGCGTGGTAGCTGCAGCCAGCTATGAAGCCAGAAAATTCGGGATTCGTTCTGCAATGCCGGGAAAGCTGGCTTTGGAGAAATGTCCGGAATTGATTGTGATTAAACCGCGCTTTCAACGGTATAAAGAAATTTCACAACAAATCCGCCAGATTTTCTATGAATATACCGATCTGGTGGAACCGCTATCTTTGGACGAAGCCTATCTGGACGTTACGGAAAATAAAAAGGGAATCGAATCGGCAAATCAAATTGCAAGGGAAATCCGAAAAACGATTTTCGAGGAAACCGGACTTACTGCTTCCGCAGGAATTTCCGTTAATAAATTTTTAGCCAAAGTAGCATCTGATTATAACAAACCGAATGGCCAGAAAACCATTCATCCCATCCAAATATTGGAATTTATGGAAGAGCTTCCCATCGAGAAATTCTACGGAATCGGGAAAGTTACAGCCAACAAAATGCATCAAATGCATATCTTCAAAGGGTCAGACCTGAAGAAAAAATCTCTGGAAGAACTGATCCGGATTTTCGGAAAGTCAGGAAATTATTATTACAACGTGGTTCGCGGAATTCACCGGAGCGAAGTGAAACCACACCGCATTCAGAAAAGTGTCGGTGTAGAAGAAACTTATTGGGAAAATCTTCTGGATGAAGAATCGGTTTTCAAACAGCTGAAACTCATCAGTGAAGATTTGGAAGAAAGGCTGCGCCGAAAAGAAATCCGCGGCAAATCGCTTACCCTGAAAATAAAATACCGAGATTTTTCTGTTTATACACGAAGTAAAACTCAGGAAATGTACTATGAAAACTTAG
>JADMKO010000125.1 GCA_015478785.1 Chryseobacterium sp.
AAAGCCTGATGCGATCCAACGAAATTCTGGATCAAACCGTTTTGGAACAGGAAGTGAAAAGAATCAATACCCTGATGAGGGACAAGGGATATTATGAATTTAATAACAGCGGACAGGAAATTTATTTCACCGCCGATACCCTGAACAGCAGGAAGCAGGTTCCGGTAACGATGGAAGTTCATAAGGATTCCTTAGATTCTCCTTACAAAGTTGCCACCATCGGTGATGTGCGGGTTTTTGTGGTAGATAAAATTGCAGATACACTTAGCGCTAAAAAAGATTCATTGTTGGGAATTAATTTCTTTAAGCAGGATGAACGATACAAAACCAGAACATTGTGGCGGCCGGTTATTTTAAGAAAAGGTGAGATTTACGATCAGGGAAACCTGGATCTTACCCGACGAAATTTTCAGGCGATGAATAATTTCAGCATTATTTCTTACCGGGAAGGACTTCGCAAGCAAAGCGACAGCATCATCGACGTTAGTTATTATCTTGCTCCGCTTCCGAAATATGATCTGAAAATCTCAGGCGATATTAATTATTCCCAATTGATGAGTATTGCAGTTTCGCCTTCCGTAGATCTCACCACGCGAAATCTTTTTGGCGGTGCACAAAACCTGAATACTTCGGTTTCCTGGATTACCGGATTGGTGCAGGATACCAAAGATCCCGGAAGCAGAACCTGGGCTCATGAATTTTCTGCTAATGCCGCGCTCAGTTTCCCGAAATTATTGTTGCCTTTCAATTATTATAAACTCATTCCGAAGCGTTACTCGCCTACATCTTCTATTAATCTGGGTGTTGGCTTTCAACAAAATATCGGTTTGGAAAGAACCAACTTCAATACAGGACTTTCGTATCAGGCCAATGTGAATGATATCGTTTCGCACCGGCTTACTTTATTTAATACCCAACTCAGTTTGACAAGAAACAAGGATTTATATTATGAATATTTCACCAAAGACCAGATTTTCAGAGATCAGGCTTTCCAGAATTATTCCCCGATGTTATATCAGCAGTTTCTGAACGGACAAATTTCGTCAGACGAGCTTTCTTCTATGATTATTAAAGATGAGTCTTATGTCAACAGCATTTCCGGAGGTGAGCTGAACAATTATAACAGTTTCCGGCAATCTCTTATCAACAAAGACCGTCAGACTCAGGATGTACTTATTTCCTCATTTATTTACAATTTTATTTACAATGAAATCGGGAAAAAAGAATATCTGAATCCTTTCTATTTCAACGGGAAAATAGAAGTAGCGGGAAATATTCTTGATCTTTTTGTGAAAGATGCTTCGCAACAGGGAATCACGACTGGTGAACAAAAAACCATTTTTAAAGTTCCGTTTTCCCAATTTGTGAAATTTGATTTTGATGTAAGAAAATACTTCACTTTCGGCAATCAAACCTTGGCTTTGCGACAGTTTATCGGCCTCGGAATTCCTTATGGAAATTCAAACCAAATGCCTTTTGTCCGGTCTTATTTCAACGGCGGTTCCAATGATATTCGTGCCTGGCGGCCTTACGGCGGATTGGGCCCGGCAGATTCACAGCTAGATGAAAGAATCAGAATGTTTGCGATGGATAATGTGAAACTCACTACCAGTGTAGAATACCGGATTCCCATTACCAACCTTTATGAAACCGCTGTTTTTACGGATATGGGAAACATCTGGAGTTTGACAGATACCGGATTTGGTGATGAATTTAAATTCAATAAATTCTGGAAACAAATGGGAATCGGGAGCGGCATCGGGCTCAGGCTGAACATTGCCTATATCACGCTTCGGGCAGATTTTGCTTACAAAATTTATGATCCGAACCAACCTGAAGGAGAACGCTGGAGAATCAGTAAGATAAAACCATTGCAACCTACGGTCAACATTGCGTTCGGATATCCTTTCTAATCCGGAGAAATTCCGAAAATAAAATACACAACTGCCAGAACTCTCGCAAGAACTTCCCGAGCCTGGTTGCGGTAAAAACTCTCGGGTTTCAGGACATCCTGAGCGTCAAATCCCAGCGCATCCATGCCGTTATTTCTGGCAAAAAACAGTGCTCTCAGATTATGAAAACCTTGTGAAACGATGATAATATTCTTTTCGTCAAACACTTCTTTGCAGCGCAGAATGCTTCTATGAGTATTGAAACCTTCCGGATCTTCAATAATAATATTTTCGGGCACGCCTTCCTGATACACCAAAAATCTTTTCATAGCGGCAGGTTCATCGTAACCCTTGCTTTTTTCTCCGCTTACAATAATTTTTTTAATTTTTCCGTGATGAAAAAGCAAAGCAGCGGCTTCCATTCTTTTAAGAAAATAAGGATTTGCGGCTCCGGAAACCATTCTGGGAGAAGTGCCTAAAACCAGCGCTGTTTCCCGTGGAGGAATCTTAGAAATTCTGTTAAAAGTTCTGCCGTTCGTTTCTGAAGACACCCAAATATTGGCCAAAATAATCAGCAGAACGCAGATTTCTGCGATCACAAAAAAAGATTTTATTATGTTGATGAGTCTTCTCAAACGTTGTCAAAATCTAATCTGATGGTATCGGTCAAAGCATACGACATACAGGCCAAAATATTTCCTTTTTGCTCTTCATTTTCAGTAAGATATTCATTTTCCAGCAGTTCTACTTTTCCTTCCTGAAGGTGGCATTCGCAGCTTCCACAAATTCCCGATTTACAGGAAAAAGGTACCGGAAACTTCAGTATAGAAAGGCTTTGCAGCAGTTTATTTTTATTATTTTCCAACACGGTTTCATATTCTTTTCCATTATACCGGAAAGAAACGCGGATATTTTCCACCAACGGAAATTCCACTTCTACAGGATAAATATCTTCATTATATTCTTCAAAAAGTTCAAAATGAATATTCTTTTTGAGAATGCCGTGTTGGTGACAAGCATTGGCAATCGACTTTATCATCGGGCCTTTTCCGCAAATCAGAACTTCGTCCACCGCATCCCAAACCGTGCTTTCTTCATCGGTATCGTCCAGATGGAGAATCTGATTGATAATGAGATGAAGTTTTTTTTCGTCCAGCCGCCCTTCTGATAACGGGTCACCAATTTTTTCTCTGGAATAAAAATAATGAATTTCCAGTCTTTCGCTGTGCTGTCTCTGCAAATCGTCTAAAACATCTTTGAAAGCAACACTTTCCCTGTCTTTATTTCCGTAAAAAAGAAAAAGCCTTGTTCGCGGTTCTGTATGTAAAATGTGTTTGAAATGGCTGAGCAACGGTGTAATTCCAATTCCGGCTGCGAAACCTACGATGGTTCTGAACTCATGCGGTTTGGAAACAATCGTAAATCTTCCTTTCGGTTCTGAAACTTCTATAAAATCGCCTTCAGAATACTGTTCAAACAGCTCACGGACAGAACTTTCTTCGGAATTGATTTTAATTCCCAACACGATGCCTTCTTCATGAGGAGCATTGGTCATCGAGAAATCTTTAATGTACAGCTCACCATTATGAAAATATTTCAACCCTACATATTGGCCGGCTTCAAACTGAAAATTCTCCCTGAGACTGGCCGGAATTTCAAACGCTAATGTAAATGTATTTTTGGTGATCTGCTGCTTTTTCGTTAATTTTAGGCTGTGAAATGTGTACTGCCTTGCATGGTGTAATTGATTTTCCATATTTCATTCAAAAATAATAAAAATTTATGAAGAAATTCCTTCTCTCTCTGTTTGCCGTTGCTGTGCTCGGCTCCTGTACTAAAAAAGAAACCGTTGCCGAAACAGAATTTTCTGATACCGACAGCAGTATGGTAGCAGATACTCCTCCGGTTTCAGTTTTTAAATCGATTGAATATTCTCCGGAACAGATGACAGAATTTCTTTCTGCGAAAGAGAATGACACGTTGTATGTTACCAATTTCTTCGCCACCTGGTGCGGTCCGTGTATCCGTGAAATTCCTCATTTTAAAGAAAAGATGGAGGAACTGAAAGGTCAGCCGGTAAAATTTACTTTCATTAGCCTTGATCAGAAAAGCGACTGGGATACGAAGGTGAAGGATTTTGCGGAAGAAAAAGAATTGTCGGAAAATATTATTCTTTTGGACGGAACGCTTCTGAACGAAGACTTTTTTGCCAAAAATTTTGAAAGCTGGGATGGCAGCGGGATTCCGTTTACTTTTATGAGAAAGAAAAACATGACGGACGAATACATGAGCATGATGACGAAAGAACAGCTGGATGAAAAAATCAAAAGCTTCAGCAAAAATGGAAAGTAACATTTCGAAAAGGGCAAACTGATCATTGACACCAATTTGAAACCGGGATTTAAACCTCTTTGTGCAGCCATTATAATTTTAGCTGTTATGACTATTATGGTGAATCTGAATGTTGGGTTCATCAGTCTTTCCTTGACAGATTTTTTTTCGGAAAGCAGCCATTCTCAGATTGCCCAAATCCGGATGAACAGGATTCTGGTGATGGCTTTGGCGGGAATTTCCATTCCCACTTCCGGATTTCTGCTTCAGGAATATTTTCAAAATCCATTAGCGGGACCATCGGTGCTCGGAATCACCTCAGTAGCAAGCTTGAGTGTGGCCTTTTACATTTTTTTCTTTCATGATTTTGCTCTCCCTGAATTTCTGCAGAACGGATTCATCAGCATAGCAGCGGTGACAGGAAGTGTCCTGATGATGCTGGTTCTGATCTCTTTTTCCAATGCGTTTCAGGACAAATCATTTCTCATTATTTTTGGGTTTCTGGTTTCTGCGCTTGCAGGTGCAGTTGTTGCACTTTTGCAGTTGTATGCCGACAATCAAAGTCTGAAAAACTATATTCTCTGGAGTTACGGAGCCAATCAGCAGGTGAGCAGTTATCAATTAATAATTCTGTCTGTTATTGTATTCATCGGGTTGCTGGTGAGTTTCAAAACGATCAAACCTTTAATTGGGAATACACTCGGCATCCAATATGCACAGAGTTTCGGCGTTAATTTGACCCAGCTTAAATATCTGGTTATCATTTCCTCTTCCCTGCTTTCTGCTTCTATAACCGCATTTTTAGGACCGGTTTTATTCATCGGTATTGTGGTTCCTCATTTCTGCCGCATGATCTGGAATCCGGCACAACTGTGGCATCAGTGGATTCTGAATATGCTTTTGGGAATTTTCATTATGGAATTATTCTCTGTCATTTCGGAACTTATTCAACTTCCGCTGAACGTGATTACTTCGCTTTTCGGCATTCCTGTCATTCTTTTGATGTTAATAAAATCCCGTCGCTGACATGTTTCTGGAATTAGAAAATATAACTATCGGACACCAATCTCCATTAATAAAAAATGCAAATACTGCCTTGTCTTTGGGTGAAGTCTGCCTTTTAATCGGGAACAACGGCGTGGGAAAAACAACTTTATTCCGAACAGTTCTCCATCAAATTCCTGCACTTTCAGGGAATATCCGTATCAATCAAAAAGATGTAAAATCGTTTTCAACCAAAGAAATTGCGAAATACATTGCGATGGTGTTTTCCAAACCTCAGGTTCCGGCACATTATACCACGGAGAATCTGATCGCTTTGGGAAAATATGTGCATTATCCTTATTACTTCGAACTTGATAAGAAGGATAGAGAAGAAGTTCAGCGTATTATTCAAAATCTGAATCTGGAACCTTATAAAGACTGGAATTTGCATAAACTATCCGATGGAAATCTGCAAAAAGCGTTTATAGGAAGAGCTTTTGCTCAGAATGCACCTGTGATGATTCTGGACGAACCTACCACGCATCTGGACGAAGAAAATAAAATTATCATCCTGAAACTGCTGAGAGATTTTGCAGAGAAACATAACAAACTCGTGCTGTTTTCTTCCCATGACTGGCGTTTGGCAAAAGAATTTGCGGATAAAATATGGTTTATTAAAGATCAGACCCTTCACGCCGGAGTTGCAGAAGATATATTGATTTCCCATCAGGATTTGGCGGCTCCATTTTTGTTCAATATGGATCAATATTTCATTCCGCCAGTTATCTCAGCACCTCCTTTGGAAAAAGAGCTTCTTTATTCCGCACTTCAGAAAAATTTTAAAAAAGACCTTTCCAGTTTCCAGTTTTCCTACAAAAACCCTTTCTGGGAAATTTCCACTTCTGAGTTTGTACAGCAGTGCCGTTCATTTGAAGAAATCATTCACTTCCTTCGGAAAAGGTTTTAAAGTCTATCTAAATCTATTCTCTTCATATACCTTGACAGTATGCTATTCATACCGTTAAACATGCTGATGTACAACAATTAACAAAAGATTAACAAAATAAATATACTATGCATGCATAATAATTTCTATCTTTGATGATTATGCAAACTAATTTAGATAATGGAAAAGAATAATACAGAAAAGGTGGATAACATTGACTTACTCTTAAAATCAACCTGGATATCGGTTTCAAAGATGTATTCTGAAATGGCTTCTGAATACGACAGTACAGCAGTTCAGGCCTTAACATTATTAAAAATTGACCCGAAAGAAGGTACCAGAAGTACCAATCTCGGTCCAAAGATGGCTATTGAACCTACATCACTTACCAGGATTATTAAAATCCTTGAGGATAATGGCTATATCTACAAAGAAAAAACAACTTCAGACAAGCGTGAAGTGATCATTAAGCTCACCGAAAAGGGCTTAAAACACAGGAATATTTCAAAGGATGTCGTGGTGAATTTTAATAAAGCCGTGATCGATAAAGTATCTCCTGAAAAACTCGAAATCTTCAAGGAAGTGATGGATATCATCCTGAAAACCGCTAATGAACTCAACAAGAAAAAATAAGTAATATGAAAAGACGGATCAAACACGTTACCGTTCTCGGCTCCGGGATCATGGGTTCAGGTATCGCAGCGCATTTCGCCAATATTGGCGTAGAAGTGCTCTTGCTGGATATCGTTCCTTTTGAACTCACCGATGCGGAACAGAAAAAAAAACTTACCAAAGAAGACAAAGCCGTACGAAACAGAATTGCTTCCGAAAACTTTGCAAAACTGAAAAAAGCGAGCCCGGCTTTGCTCTATACTTCGAAATTTGCCGATAGAATCAGCATAGGGAATTTTGATGATGACTTACCGACAATCAAAAATACCGACTGGATTATTGAAGTCGTCGTGGAAAGACTCGACATCAAAAAACAGGTGTATGAGAAAATAGAACAGTTCAGAACTCCGGGAACCCTGGTGACCTCCAATACTTCCGGTATTCCGATTAATATGCTTGTAGAAGGGCGAAGCGAAGATTTCAAAAAACATTTCGCCGGAACTCATTTCTTTAATCCGGTAAGATATCTGCCCCTTCTGGAAGTGATTCCAACAAAAGATACAGACCCTGAAATCGCACAGTTCTATATGGATTACGGTGCTAAACTCTTAGGAAAAACCACGGTTCTTGCAAAAGATACTCCTGCATTTATCGCCAATAGAATCGGTGTTTTTTCGATGATGAATCTGCTTCACGAAGTAAAAGAATTAGGCCTGAGTGTGACCGATATTGATAAATTAACCGGTCCCGTTATTGGCCGTCCGAAATCTGCCACTTTCAGAACTGCAGATGTTGTGGGCTTGGATACTTTGGTGATGGTGGCAAAAGGCGTTCACGGAAGCGGTGTGGAAGCCAATAATTTTAATAATGTTTTCGAATTGCCGGACTACATCCAAAAAATGGTGGACAACAAATGGCTTGGTTCAAAAACAGAACAAGGCTTTTATAAAAAAATAAAAAACGCTGAAGGAAAGTCTGAAATTCATGGCCTTAACCTTGATACCATGGAGTATGAACTTCAGGGTAAATCCAGTTTTCCGACTCTTGAACTGACAAAAAATATCGATAAACCTATCGACAGGTTTAAGGTGTTAATTGGCGGAAAAGATAAGGCGGGAGCATTGTACAGAAAGTCATTGGGAGCACTTTTCGCGTATGTTTCGCATAAAGTTCCGGAAATTTCCGACGAAGTGTACAAAATAGATGACGCTATGCGTGCAGGTTTTGGCTGGGAAAACGGCCCCTTCGAAATCTGGGATGCCATCGGTATTCAAAAAGGAATTGAGCTCGCAAAAGACGCAGGATACGAGGTTTCAGATTGGGTAAAAAATGTGGAATCCTTTTACAAAGTGAACGAAAGAGGACACAGAATTTTCTTTGACCAAACCAAGACTGAGTACGCAGATATTCCTGGACAGGATTCTTTCATTATTCTAGACAATATCCGAAAAGATAAAACTCTTTGGAACAATTCCGAATCGGCTATTCAGTATCTGGGCGATGGAATTATCAACTTTGAAATCCGTTCCAAAATGAACTCTATGGGCGGAGGTGTTTTGGATGGTTTAAACCGAGCCATCGATCTTGCAGAAAAGGAATACGACGGGCTGGTTGTTGGAAACCAGGGAAGTAATTTTTCTGTGGGAGCGAATTTAGCAATGATTCTGATGATGGCGATTGATCAAGATTGGGATGACCTTAACATGGCGATCGGCTATTTCCAGAAATCCATGATGCGGGTTCGCTACTCTTCCATTCCTGTGGTGGTTGCTCCTTTTGGCATGACCCTGGGCGGCGGTTGTGAAATGACGATGCATGCCGACCGTGTTGTAGCTGCTGCAGAAACTTATATCGGACTGGTAGAAACCGGTGTTGGCGTAATTCCCGGCGGTGGCGGAACAAAGGAAATGACCTTAAGAACTTCTAGAGAATTTGAAAAAGACGACGTAAAAACCAACCGTCTGCGGGATGCTTTCATGAATATCGCCATGGGTAAAGTAGCCACATCTGCCTATGAAGCTTACGATATGGGAATTTTAGAACAGCACAAAGATATCGTGGTGGTTGATAAAAACCGCCAGATTGCGGAAGCTAAGAAAGTCGCAAAACTGCTCGCTGAACAAGGATACACCCAGCCTATTGAACAGAAAGTCACCGTTCTTGGCAAAGATGCTTTGGGAATGTTTTATGTAGGAACCGACCAAATGCTTGCCGGAAATTACATTTCTGAACATGACAAAAAAATTGCCGACAAACTCGGCTATGTTATGGTGGGCGGAAATCTGTCCGAACCTACATTAGTATCTGAACAATATTTATTGAACTTAGAACGAGAGACTTTCCTTTCCCTTACGGGCGAGAGAAAAACTTTGGAGAGAATTCAATACATGTTGCAAAAAGGAAAACCATTGAGAAATTAGAAAAGCTCCGGAGGAGCGACCTGTTAATAGCAATTTAATAAAACCCTGTTTATGAGCCACGTAGTGGCGACCTGTTAATTTTATGGCCAACACCTATACACAGATTTTTATCCAAATTGTTTTCGCAGTGAAAGGAAGGCAAAACCTTATTCCGGCAGAAAACAGAGAAGAATTACATAAATTTATTACAGGAATTGTTCAACTTAGAGGTCAAAAATTATTTGCAATATTTGCTATGCCCGATCATATACATATGCTGGTAAGTGTGAAACCTACTATCTTAATTTCAGATTTAGTCAGAGATATAAAAGCTGGATCTTCAAAGTCTCCTACGGAGCTCCCCTTTAAATCCAACCAAGGGCTATTAACAGCCGGCCTCTACGAGGCCAAAACAGAAAATTAATTTTAAATAATACAAAAAAATATGAGACAAGCATATATCATAAAAGGATACAGAACAGCAGTCGGAAAAGCACCGAAAGGCTCACTCCGTTTTACGCGCCCCGATGTAATGGCGGCAACTGTTATTGAAAAATTAATGGCTGATGTTCCACAGCTCGATAAAAACAGAATTGACGATTTGATCGTTGGAAACGCAATGCCCGAAGCAGAACAGGGACTAAATGTTGCCCGATTGATTTCATTAATGGGACTTCATACCGAAAAAGTTCCGGGCGTTACGGTGAACCGTTATTGTGCTTCGGGTTCTGAAGCGATTGCCATTGCATCCGCAAAAATTCAGGCGGGAATGGCCGACTGTATTATTGCAGGCGGTACCGAATCCATGAGTTATATTCCGATGGGTGGTTACAAACCCGTTCCCGAAACGGAAATTGCAAAGTCCAATCCCGATTATTATTGGGGAATGGGTTACACTGCTGAAGCCGTGGCCAACCAATATAAAATTTCCAGAGAAGAGCAGGATCAGTTTGCATTTGATTCTCACATGAAGGCCCTGAAAGCCAATGCGGAAGGAAGGTTTAAAAATCAAATTGTGCCGATTCCTGTAGAATATAATTTCTTGGACGAAAACCAGAAAATGCAGACGAAGAAATTCGATTTTTCTGTGGATGAAGGCCCAAGAAAAGATACCAGTTTAGAAGGTTTGGCCAAACTTCGCCCTGTTTTTGCCAATGGAGGTTCGGTTACTGCAGGAAATTCTTCACAAATGTCTGATGGTGCCGCTTTCGTTATAGTGATGAGCGAAGAAATGGTAAAAGAATTAGGCCTGCAACCTGAAGCGCGACTCGTTTCTTACGCTGCAGCCGGACTGGAACCCCGCATCATGGGAATGGGCCCAGTTTATGCCATTCCGAAAGCATTAAAACAGGCGGGAATGCAACTGAAAGATATCGAACTTATTGAAATGAATGAAGCATTTGCATCACAATCGGTTGCTATTCAGAAAGAACTTGATCTAAATAAAGAAATCCTGAACGTCAACGGTGGAGCCATTGCGCTTGGCCATCCATTAGGCTGCACCGGAACTAAACTGACCGTTCAGCTTTTGGATGAAATGAAAAAACGCGGCAACAAATACGGAATGGTGACCATGTGCGTAGGGACCGGACAGGGAGCTGCGAGTATTTTTGAATTGCTTTAACAAATTAAGATAACACTTTAAATAAACGAATAAATATATGAGCACATTAATTGGAGGTGATTTCTTAATTACCGAAACTCCAGCCAAAGACATCTTCACGGTAGAAGACTTTTCCGAAGAACAAAAAATGCTTCGTGATTCGGCCAGAGAATTTATGGACAGAGAAGTAATCCCTCACCACGAGAGATTTGAAAAAAATGATTATCAACTGACCGAGGAAAAAATGCGTCAGCTTGGCGAACTCGGACTGCTGGGTGTTGCCGTTCCTGAAGAATACGGTGGTTTGGGAATGGGCTTCGTTTCCACCATGCTGGCCTGCGACATTGTTTCCGGCGCCAACGGATCACTTGCAACAGCTTACGGTGCACACACCGGAATCGGAACACTACCGATTTTGCTGTACGGAACCGAAGACCAAAAGAAAAAATATCTTCCGGATCTGGCTACAGGAGCTAAATTCGGTGCGTATTGCCTTACTGAACCTGATGCCGGTTCAGATGCCAATTCAGGGAAAACTCGAGCAAAACTTTCCGAAGACGGTCAACATTACATCATCAACGGACAGAAAATGTGGATTTCAAATGCAGGTTTTGCAGAGATTTTCATCGTTTTTGCCAAAATTGATGACGATAAAAACATCACCGCTTTTATTGTAGAAAAAACAGGAACTGAAGGGCTTTCTTTCGGTGAGGAAGAACACAAGCTGGGAATCCGCTCCTCTTCTACCCGACAGGTTTTCTTCAATGACATGAAAGTACCTGTGGAAAATCTTCTGGGTGAAAGAAACAACGGTTTCAAAATCGCATTGAATGCACTGAACGTCGGACGAATCAAACTTGCTGCGGCAAATCTGGACGGACAGCGTAGAATTTTCAATCATTCTGTACAATACGCAAACGAAAGAAAACAGTTCGGTGTTTCCATTTCTACTTTTGGCGCTATCCGCAAAAAAATCGCAGAAATGGCGACCGGAGTTTTTGTTTCTGAAGCCGGCTCCTATCGTGTGGCTAAAGATGTAGAAGATAAAATTTCAGAACTGGTTGCCGCTGGTATGAATCATCAGCAGGCAGAACTGAAAGGCGTTGAGGAATATGCCGTGGAAGCGTCTATTCTGAAAGTTTTTGTGTCAGACTTAACACAGCATACTGCAGATGAAGGAATTCAGATTTATGGTGGAATGGGATTCAGCGAAGATACGCCCATTGAAGCTGCCTGGAGAGATGCCCGAATCGGACGTATTTATGAAGGAACCAACGAAATCAACCGTCTTTTAGCGGTCGGAATGCTCATCAAACGCGCGATGAAAGGACAATTGGATCTTCTGACTCCTGCGATGGCCATTTCAAAAGAACTGATGGGAATCCCCTCTTTCGAAATTCCAGATTATTCTGAATTTATGTCAGAAGAAAAAGCCCTGATTGCCAATCTGAAAAAAGTGTTCCTGATGGTTTCCGGAGCTGCACTTCAAAAGTATATGACCGAAATCGAAAAACAGCAGCATCTTTTGCTGAACGCTTCGGAAATTCTGAATCAGATCTTTATGGCTGAATCCGCAATTTTAAGAGCTGAAAAACATTTTTCTGCAAATTCTGTAGAAGCTGCGATGGCTCAGCTAAACCTTTACAAAGCGACCGAAGCCATTATTACAGCAGCAAAAGAAGGAATTGTTTCCTTTGCTGAAGGAGATGAGCAAAGAATGATGCTTTCCGGGCTGAGAAGATTTACAAAATATACCAATACTCCAAATGTAGTAGCTCTTACTGAAAGAATTGCCGCCCATTTTGTAGAAAAAGGATCCTATTAAGCAACCAATAAAAATAAAAAAAATTACGCTCCAAAATTAATTGGAGCGTTTTTGTTTAGGTTAAAAAGAAGAAATAAATCTTTTAGAAATTATTTTATTTTACTAAATTTCAGCAGCAAAAGATCGTTCTGATACAATTCGAGTGTAGATCCTGAGATTCTGTAACGGTTTGCTTTAGGAAGCATATTGAAATAAGTGGTTTCTCCTGCTATATTTTCACACATTTTTTTTGTGGATCCAATACCTTTCACGGAAAAACTCCCCGTTGTGGGATCTGCCTGAAGATCACCGAAATAATTGTTGCAACCACCGTTACCGCTCACCCTTGTGTTTTCAAAAACAAGAGTTGGCTGATTTCCTTTTACCTGATCCGAAAGTTGCCATTGTGTATTGGCCAGAGCAGGTTGGTTTTGAGTGTTTACTGCTCCGCAGGAATGCAAAACGGCAGAAGCCATAACGGCAAAAATATATTTTTTCATTTTTTAATAATTTAAAATTTGTGTAAAACGATGAATTGAAGACAATATCTCGATCATCGCAGCTTTATCCGCGCAGCTCTGCACCAAATTCCTTTTGAAACTGGTGAATGAGCGAATTCATTACTGCAGAAATTTCTTTTTCCCCAAGTGTCTTTTCTTCATTCAGTAATTCAAAACTCATAGCATACGATTTCTTTCCTACAGGAAGCTTTTCGCCTTCATACACATCGAAAAGCTGAACCGATTTCAGATATGGCGACGGGTTTTTTCGGGCTGCACTTCGCAAAGCCGCATAACTGATTTCCTTATCCACCAACAACGCCAGATCTCTCCTGAGTTTGTTGAATTTCGGAATTTCTTTGAATTTAAAATTTCCTTTTGCACGAAGTTTCTGTGCCGTTTCCAGCTCGATTTCGGCATAGAAACAATCCTGATCCACATCGAAATGCTGAGCCAGCTTCCTTGAAACTTTACCCATTTTCACAATGGTTTTGCCTTCCGACGACATTTCCAGTGCATCAGAAAACCGGGAATCTTCAAGCGAATTTTCTTCAAATTCAATTCCCAATCTGTCCAGAAGCAGTTTTACATAACCTTTCAGATAATAGAAATCTGTAGAAGATTTTGGTTGAAGCCAGTTTTCCGCTTTTTCTCTACCGGTAATCAGCAATGCCAATTGTTTTCTTTCCAGATAATTTTCTTTTTTATGATAAATTTTACCCAGTTCAAAAAACTTTAAATCCGGTGATTTCCGATTGATATTATAAGCCGCATTTTCCAAGAGGCCTTCCAACATTGAAGTTCTCATAAAAGCAAGATCGCTGCTCAGCGGATTCAGAAGTTTCACAGCGTCGGTAGGATCCGCCAATGAGGTCAGTGAATTATTCATCACTTCATGGAAGCCGTTTGCCTGCAGCGTTCTCGCCCATGAATTTTCAAGTTCATCCTGATCTTCAGGCGTTAATTTCACAGGAGTAAAAGCCATTTTGTGCTGAGATTCAATTTTATTATATCCATAAATTCTCAGGATTTCCTCAATGACATCAATTTCGCGGGTCACATCTGCGCGATAAGCCGGAACAGAAATTTCAAGTCCGTTCGCAATCGTATTTAATACGGTAATTTCCAACGATTTCAGAATACTTTTGACAGTTTCAATATGAATTTTTGTTCCAAGAATCTGTTCTATTTTTGAAAACCGGAGAATAATGTAATGATCTTCTATTTTATTAGGATAATGTTCCAGCAATGGTTCAGCCAGCTTTCCGCCAGTGATTTCCGTGATCAGTTCTATAGCATGAGTGATGGCCGTTTGGGTGATATTTGGATCAACCCCTCTTTCAAAACGGAATGAAGCATCGGTACTTAATCCGTGCAATTTAGCTGTTTTACGTACTGAAACAGGATTGAAATAAGCGCTTTCCAGAAAAATATTTTTGGTACTTTCTGAAACTCCGGAATGCGCACCACCGAAAACGCCTGCAATACAGAGCGGTGAATTATCTCCGTCTTTTATCATCAGTTCAGAACCATTCAAGGTACGTTCTGCGCCGTCGAGCGTTTTAAATTTTTCTCCAGCATTGCTGAGGCCAATTTTAACTTTATTTCCTGAAATTCTATCCGCATCAAAAGCATGTAAAGGCTGCCCTAATCCATGAAGAATAAAATTGGTGATATCCACAACATTGTTCACGGGTGCCAAACCAATCGCTTTCAAACGATTCTGAAGCCATGCTGGCGATTCTTTTATCTGAACATTTTGAATGACAGCTCCCACATATCTGGGACATAACGCACTGTCTTCCACTTCAATCCTGAAATCTGAATTTCCTTCAAAACGCAAGTTTTTAGCTTCTATTTTCTCGAATTCACAAGGAATTCCATGGGTTGACATGAAGGCGTTCAGGTCTCGTGCTACGCCGTAATGCGACATCGCGTCGGTTCTGTTGGGAGTAAGCCCGATTTCAAAAACGTCATCCTGAACGATTTCAAAATAATCTGCCAAAGGAGTTCCGACCGTAAAAGTGTCCTCCAAAACCATAATACCACCACCATACTCACTCAATCCCAGTTCATCCTCGGAACAAATCATTCCCTGAGATTGCTCGCCGCGAATTTTAGCTTCTTTTATTTCGAAGAAACTTCCGTCTTTGCTGTAGATTTTCGTGCCGACTGTCGCCACAGGTACTGTTTGTCCTGCAGCTACATTGGGTGCACCGCAAATGATGTTCAAAACAGTTCCGTTTCCTGTATCTACGGTGGTTTTTTTCAGTTTGTCTGCATTGGGATGGTGTTCACAAGTAAGAATTTTTCCTACAATAATGCCTTCCAGACCGCCTTTTATGGTTTCAAATTTTTCAATACCTTCTACTTCCAGTCCGATATCGGTAAGGTATTCTCCGGTTTTTTCGGATTTCAGGTCAGTTTTCAGATAATCTTTCAGCCAGCTGTTTGAAATTTTCATTCTTTAATTTTGAAATTTAAAAAGGGAAAGCCATCTTCCCTTTGGTAAGTCACCATTTGCAAATATCGGGAATTTTTCACATTTTCTTTCTAAAAATCGGGGATTTCAACGACAAAAAAAAGGAAAGCATTTGCCTTCCTGTAGTCTTTTTTGGTTGAAATGTTTATGCCTGTTCCGCAAGTTCTTTTACAACTGCAAAACCTTTTTCGAAACCTTCCAACATATGTTCCTCATATTCCGGAGTGGTTTGTAATTCACTTGCCAACTTGGTATATCCGTCAAATTCTGTGAGAAAATATTTCTCATGAGCGCCGCTCCACTCTGCAATCTCCCGGGTATTGAAAACTTCTTCAGCATTCTCAAGAAATCCAATATGCTGAAAGACCACTTCATAAGGTTCATTCAAGCTATCGATGGTGGAAATCATTCCATTTTTTCCGCTGCGATCCAAGAAAAGAGTTCTGCCTCCAACTTTCCAATCGGAAGTGTACTGGGAACCTTCGGAAAAAAAGCGCGTCCACTGGCTATATGAACTTTTATCCCATAGAATGTTCCATATTTTTTCTGCCGGAGCAGCAATTTCTATTTCGTATGATACAGTAGCCATTTTAAATAAGTTTTAAATTAAGAATGATAAATTGATATTATCGTGCGTTTTCTACATATTTTTCAAAATTGGAAAGCACAATATCCCAGAAACGTTTCTGCGATTCGCGGGTATTTTTCGTTTCCGGATCAAAAATCATGATGAAATGTGTGGTGGTATCGTCTTTTTTCTCGA
>JADMKO010000126.1 GCA_015478785.1 Chryseobacterium sp.
ACTCCCAGAAAATTGCCGAACATCCGCATGCGCGGCTCAAAATGCTTCATTTTTTCATCAATACGGGAATGAAGGATACCGCGTATTACTGGAACGAACTGTACAAATGTCTTCGGGTGTATGCAAGGCTGAAAAAAATAGCTCCGGAAGTAGATTCCCTGAATATTGGTGGCGGTTTTCCTATTAAAACTTCCCTGAATTTTGATTACGATTACCAGTATATGGTGGAGGAAATTGTTTCTCAAATCAAAAAGTTCTGCGAAGAAGAAGGTGTGGATGAACCTAATATTTATACGGAATTTGGAAGCTTTACGGTAGGAGAGAGTGGTGCGAACCTGTATAAAATTATTTCGCAGAAACGCCAGAACGACAGAGAAAAGTGGAACATGATCGATTCATCATTCATGACAACACTACCGGATACCTGGGCCATTTCCCGACATTTTATTATGCTTCCGCTCAACCGGTGGGATGATACTTATGAAAGGGTGTTTTTGGGCGGACTTACCTGCGATTCCGATGATTATTACAACTCTGAACAGCATACCAATGCGATTTATTTACCGGTATTCAGCGATACCAAGCCTTTGTATATTGGTTTTTTCCATACCGGTGCGTATCAGGAAACCATAGGCGGATACGGTGGTGTACATCATTGTCTGATGCCGCAGCCAAGACATATCCTCATTCAGAAAGATGAAAACGGGGAGTTTCAGTATGAAATTTTCCGCGAAGAACAAAAACCTGAAGATGTGCTGAAACTGCTGGGATATTAATCTTCCCGCTTTTAAAACCTTTCCGTTTCGTTAGGTTAAAGCGGACGCTTTTCTGCCTGAACCGTTAAAAAAAGGAGCGATATTTTCTGTTTTCAGTTCCGAAAAATCAGAAACCACCATTCCGGCTTTGGAATAATCCTGCTGATGCGTGTGTTCGCTGGTGTAGGCTGCGCAAAATATTCCGGCGGCGTGTGCTGCCTGGATACCATTGGTGGAATCTTCAATCACCATACAGTTTTCGCGAGGTTCTGCGGCCAGTTCTGCTGCTTTCTGGAAAATTTCAGGATGCGGTTTCGAAGCTTTCAAGTCGGCACCGCTTATTTTTGCGATAAAATACTGATCCAGATTAAATTTTTCAAATACCCAGCGAATCGTATTCATGCTGGCGGAAGAGGCCAAGACAAGTTTGATATTATTGCGGTGGTAATTTTGGATAAGATCGAGAACGCCCGGAATGAGGTCAAAAGTGGTATCGTGATCGAAATAATCTTTAAAATAACGCCGTTTGGAACTGATGATGTCTTCCGGAGTTTGTGAAAGATCAAAATGTTGAATCAGCGTATCACATACTTTTTTGGTAGAAGCGCCCGTGAAGGTGGTGTAAAGTTCTTCTGAAACATCAATTTTTAAATCACGAAAAGTTCGGAAATAGGCTTTGCGATGAAGCGGTTCGGTATCTACAATGACACCATCCATATCGAAAAGTACTGCTTTAAAAGGCATTTGTATTTTTTACAAAGATACGGTTTCCTTTTTTTTTGATTTTGACCGATAACGTGATAGTGGATAAACAAAATGATTCCTGATCTGATTAAACGCTATTTCAAAATACTGAAGAATAGCTTTGTAATGATGCTGAGCGGTAAGGCAAGTATCTAACAAATAGATGCTGTTATCGGCAAATCTACAATAAATCAGAGCGCTTTATCTCTTAGTTTGTGCCGATAGCGGCATGATTAAGGATTTAATTTTTTCTGTAAAAATGCTTCGATAAGAAAATATTCACTAGTTAAATTGAAAATGGATAATATTAAAATTCTTCTAGATATAGTGAATGATGGCTTTGGAAATAACTTCTGCTGCAATAAGTGCGATGCCGAAAAACAGCCAGTGTTGCCACTTTCGGGCATTCACCGCAGTTTTGAAACCGAAAACCATCAGCATTAGCTGATAGACAAGAAGTAAAATTAATACTGCAAAAAACAGCATCAGAACCATCATATCCGAAGAAGACACAGAAGCGGGAGTTTCCTGATGAACACTGTCGATCAACTGCTCCGAAATTTCTGAAATACGCTGATTATTGGCCAAAAGTCCGGCTAAATAAATCGGAAATCTGCTGATCAGTGCCACATTTAATACATCGATAATTCTGGTTTTGGAATTGATTATTATTCCGGCAATAAAAAGAAGCAGACTTAAAATTCCAACATTGATCACGTTTTCTGTCAGGCTTTCTGTAAAAGTGACCGGAGAAATGTGTACATCAAAAATGCCGTCGTACGTCACCCCGAAATAATATCCGATGAAGCTGCCGACAACAAGGAAGAGAATGCCTGCCATCAACAGGCTTTTTTCAGAGAATTTAGAGAATGGATTTAAGAAGAATTTCCAGTTCATATCGTTATTGGTTTTTAATTTTATTGATCAGATCATCCATTTTATTCCGCATCGTTGGGTAGGAGAGGTCGGCCTGTCTTGCCATTTCTTTTATACTTCCCGAGGAAAGAAAAAAATTCAGGATAAATTCCTGTTCGTCCTGAGAAAGTTGCAGATAAAGCGGCAAATCATAGTTTCCGCTTACGCTCGTTTCACACTGGTTGCATTTCAATTGATGAACGGTGAGTGCAGTTTCACAACTGGGGCAATGTACAGGAAGTTTCATTGTTATTTTAATTTAATTAATACTTTATTTCACAAAGTTAAATAATATTTTAATATTAACAAAATATCCTGAACTTTAGTTTATTAAATAAAAAAACTTTTATTGATTCATTGGAAATATCACTTCAAGGTTATTTTGTGATACAAAAAAACCACAGTACTTCACTGTGGATTCTAATGATTTTAGATCCTTTATTTTACGTGATTTTGCCGTTCTTGGCAAATTCTGCGGATGCCATTTCGGACTGTCCGTTTCGGGCAACTTGTTTTGCTTTCTCTTTTTTATACACTTCAGTTCGCAACAGTGTGCTGGAGAAACGGTGATGCCTTTTGTTGTAATAAAGCGTAATTCCTTTTTCTTCACAGAAATTTCTTCCTGTAAAATTCTTGTCTTTGTATTCATCCCCCAAAATCCGGATGTCTATCGGATACAATTTCAGAATATCTTCGAGATCTTTTTCCGTGGTATAGGGAATAATTTCATCTACGTACTGGCAGCCTTTCAACTGAATATATCGTTCTACAACAGTTTGCACAGGTTGGTTTTTTTCCGGCCGGTCAATCGTGGGATCCGTTTGAAGGCCTACAATAAGATAGTCGCACTGCGATTTCGCTTCAGCTAACATTCTGATGTGTCCGGCATGCAGCAGATCAAAGCAGCTGAATGTGATGCCGGTTTTTATTTTTCTCGATTCCATAATGTTCTTTTTTTAAGTTGAAAAGGTGAGGGTGTTGTTTCATGAATGCAGTTTCTTTTTGGAGAAATGCAATAGATTCCTGATGGGGTATTCTGTTTCCGTGGCGGTCCAGATCATAAATTCCGCACTGGCTGTAAATGCTAAGATCATCCCAATCCGGACGATCGGTCACGGGGTAAATACAAATGCCCTGAAAATCGATTCCGTTTTCCAGAACAATTCGGCATTGCCCGGTAATTTCTTCCAGCCAACGAACTCTTCCTTCTCCGAAGTTGCCGGTTTCTGAAAGAAAAATGGGTTTCCCGTAACGGTGATAGGCCGCAATGAGGAGATCACTCAATGGGATGCGTTCGTTGTTTTCATCGGGCCAGCAAAGGCTATCGGCAGTTCCCCTCCACTGGCAGTTCCAGTAATAATTGAAACCGAGTATTTCCAGAAAACTTTCATCACCACCAAGTTCAGGGCACATTCGTCCTCCGATAATGTCCATCGCTTCAAATTGATATTCGTTTTTTCTGAAAAGTTCTTCTTCAGATTCGCCGTTGCTGTGAATTTTGATCAGCGGTTCTACCAATACAATCTTGCAGTCGGGACTTTCTTCCTTCATGGCTTTAATTCCCTGAATGGCGGCTTTGCACAGGTGATATTTTATGTCCCAGCCGCTGTTCACGGCAAAAGGTACGGTTCCCCGGTCATCTCCCGAAAGCCAGGAAAGAAAACTAATTTCATTCACAGGCACAACAAACAAGGGATCAGAACTGTTTTCAAGATAAAACTTTGTGAAAGCACGGCACAGGTTTTCAAAACGGTCTGCAAAATGAGGATGAGTAGGATAGAGTCCGTCCGGATAACCAAAATGGATCAAATCCCATATCTGCTGAATTCCGTGTTTCTGCGCTGCTTTTATTCTGTTCCTGACTTCAGAGAAATCATAATGTCCGGGATATGGTTCCACAGCACTCCAGCAAATTCCTTCCCGTACAGTCAGGATTTCCAGATTTTTAAGCAGAATATAATCTTCTTCAGCCCGAAGGTCATGTTGGGTTTCTTTCAGAAGGTTGACTCGTTGACCATGCCGGTTGATATGATCGGCACATTCAAATCCTCCCATAAAATAACTGTTAAATAAAGGCTTTTTCATGCGGTTTCAGATTTGAAGCTTCTATACTGTTAAACAGGTCAAGTGCATTTCTGAACGCCTGGTCCATATTGAAATACTTATAATTAGCCAGTCTTCCTACGAAATAAACATTCTGAAGCTGATCGGCTTTTTCTTTGTATTTCTCGTAGATCTGCTGATTTCTTTCGTTGGGAACCGGATAATAAGGTTCGCCGGTATCTACGGTATATTCTTTCACAATACTGGTTTTTGCAGATTTCTGATTCCCGAAATGTTTGTATTCTATGATTCTGGTATAATCCACCTCTTGCCCGGGATAATTGACCACTGAATTTTCCTGGAAATACTCCTGATCGAGATGTTCTGTGACGAAATTAATGGATCGGTATTCAAGCTTTTCCATCATCTCATCCTGAAATTCAAAAAAACGGTCAATCGGGCCGGTATAGAACAGTTTTTCAAATCCTTCACACTGGTCTTTTACATCGAAATAATCCGTATTGAGCATTACCGTAATATTCGGATGATTCAGCATATTTTCGAAAATCTTCGTGTAGCCACCTTTCGGAAGTGCCTGATGCGTGTCCGAAAAATAACGCCCGTCATGGTTGAATCTCACCGGAATTCTTTCCAATACTGAAGCATTCAGTTCTTCCGGATATTTGTCCCATTGTTTCTTGGTGTAATGTTTGAACATTTTTTCATACAATACCGGTCCTACACGGTTCAGTACGGCTTCTTCGCCATTTTTGGGTATATCAAAAGGAATACGGTTTTTGTCCAGCCAGGCTTTCATTTCTTCTTCCGTCGTGATATTTTCGTCAAATAAAATATTGACGGTATTGATGTTCACGGGGATAGGGACGGTTTTATCGTCTACACGGGCAATCACTTCATGTTCCCATGGATACCATTCTGCAAAACGCTGTACGTATTCCCAAACGCCGTCGTCGTTGGTATGGAACAAGTGAGCACCATACTTGGAGACTAAAATGCCGTTTTCATCATATTCATCGTAGCAGTTGCCTGCGATATGTCCTCTTTTTTCCAGAACCAAAACTTTTTTCCCGATGGATGCATATCGCTCTGCGAGGGTAGCACCGGAAATTCCGGCACCAATAATTAGTATGTCTGCGTTCATTATACCAGTATTTTTTCGATGATGGTACTCATTTTCTCAGCCGTTGTATCCCAGGAAGTTTTTTCCAGAATTTCATTATATCTTTTTTGGAACCGGGTGTTCGGATTCTGGACGGCGTTATGGAAATCTTCTGCAGTGTCCACCAGGATAATGCAATCGCTGTAATCTCTAACCACATCCTTTATTTTCGTTGAAATGATGGGCTTGGAGGCCGACATGTATTCTAAGGTTTTGGTTGGGCTGATGTATTTCGTAGCATCATTCAAAGCGAATGGCATCATGGCGATATCGAAATAATTCAGATAGGCAGGAAGTTCTTCATAAGATTTCATGCCCAGATAATAAATGTTTTTTGCCTTCGGAAGATCTGCGTCGCTGATTTTGCAAAGCGGTCCTACCATGACGAAAGAAACTTCAGGAGACATTTTCGCAGTTTTCTGAAGAAGATCTAAATCAATTCGCTCGTCAATAACGCCATAATATCCCACAATAGGAGATGGGATATGGCGCATATCCTCAGGTTTCTCTATATCCGTATTGGAGAAATGATCCATATCTACAGAACTCGGGAAGCAAAATACATTATGGTGCTTTTGGGATTTCGATTCATACAGCGATTTTCCTCCAGTAAACACTGCATCAGCCGCCTGTAACAACTGGTTTTCCTGTTCTATTAATTTTTTCGGAGCACCCCGGAATAAGGACAACTCATCCATACAGTCATAAACTACCGTATCAAAATCAATGTGTTCTAAGACAGAGACGAAAGCCGGAGAATAAAACCAGCCGATTTCAAACGATTTGGAATGGAGGCGTTTGCGCAGATAAGGCCCAATAGCTTCAATTTCGTTGACAGGTGGCTGACAAACATGGATGTTGGAACTGATTTCCCGAATTTCAAAAGGGCCTTTTCCATTGAGTTTTGTTTGCACAGGTTCTTCAACAACTAAGATTTTGTGGTTCTTGGCAAGCCTTGAAATAAGATGCTGCGGTCGCTGATAAACGAAATCCCAGCGAAGATGACAAAAGACAATCATATCATATTCCTCCCCGGAATACTGTCTTACGGTATTTTCCATAATATTTAAAATTTAATGTTTTGTTATTGAATAGGGAATCAGGTATGAATTCTCATTAATGGGACATAACATTCCCATTAAACGACAACAAAGGTGGTGCCAGTACAGCAAAAAGTGATGAAATCAGAAATATATGTGATAAAAATGTAACGTTAAATTCAAATGACATTATTATGCATTAAGAGAATGAGTTATTATTAAAGAAAAGACAAAGTATAAAGAGGGTTCAAATGTTTAGTTTTGAGTATATAAGAGTTGCAAATATCAACTCTGGTTTGTATAAGGAGTACATGATTCTTAGAGTTTACGGTTTAGGAATGATTAAACCAATTGGTATTTATTTTGATGATGAAATTTTTTCACCCGACAGATCAGGAACTGTTTAAGAGGAGGTCATTATTCATGTAAATACTTTAGTAAATGAGAAAAAACGCTGATAAATCGCATGAGGATTCTTTACCCCTCACGTCGCCAGGCAACCACCAGAACCTGTCATTAAATCCGAACGTACCGTCTTCGCACAAACCCGCTTTCGCACCAAACAGTACCTTGGCGAAATTGCGAAATACTGATGGTTTGGGGCCAAGTACCTTAAGCATCATCGAAGAAGCTGAACGGCGTGGAATTCCGTGGCGCAGAATGGACGAAAACTGTAAAATTCTTCTTGGCTATGGCAAAATCCAGCAGTTAATCCGCGCAACCATCACCGGAAAAACCTCCTGCATCGGAGTAGAGACGGTGGACGATAAGTACGAGACAAAGAATATTTTAGCTGCGGCAGGTATTCCTGTTGCTGAAGGTTTTGTATGCAATACTGTGGAAGAATTGCAGGATGTGGTCATAAAATTAGGCTGGCCGGTAGTCACAAAACCTCTCAATGCAAATCACGGAAAAGGTGTCGCCATCAACGTACGGGATTTGGATATTGCAAAAGAAGCATTTGCATACGCTCAAAACTATAGTCCGGAAGTGATGGTCGAGAAATATATTGAAGGCGAAGACCACCGTATTTTGGTAATTCATGGAAAGTTCGTTGCAGCATCTCATCGGAAACCGGCTCATATTATTGGAGATGGAAAATCAACTGTGCAGCAGCTGATTGATGAGATAAACCAACAGCCCGAACGTGGACACGGGCACGAGGCTGCCTTAACCAGGATAACCGTCGATTGCGATACCGACAAACAGTTGCAAAAGAAGAATTATGACCTAGACAGCGTGCCGGCCGAAGGCGAAACCGTCGTACTGAAATCAACAGCTAATCTCAGTACCGGTGGCACAGCGGTGGATATTACCGACGATGTACATTCGGGGAATCGTTTTATAGCGGAACGAGTTGCCGCTTTATTGGGAATGGACCTATGTGGAATTGATGTGATCGCTCCTGATCTTAAATCCCCGATGGCAGAGAATGGCGGTGCTGTTATTGAAGTAAATGCCGCACCCGGTTTCCGAATGCATTTGGCTCCTTCCGAAGGCAAGCCAAGAAATGTGGCATCGGCGGTGGTAGATATGCTGTACCCGCCACCATCTGAAAGCAGGATTCCAATATTTGCAGTTACGGGAACCAACGGCAAAACGACTACTACCAGACTTCTCGCACATATTGTTCAGTCTTGTGGTTATTTCCCTGGCTATACAACAACCGACGGTATTTATATTGGCGGACATCAGGTAATAGTAGGTGACTGCTCAGGGCCGTCCAGTGCCTCCACGGTTCTGGCAGATCCCATGGTTGATTTTGCGGTGTTGGAAACCGCCCGTGGCGGGCTGCTGCGCTCCGGTCTTGCTTTCGATTATTGTGATGCAGCTGTTCTGACCAATATCGCTGCGGATCATCTTGGGCTTAAAAATATCAACACGCTGGAAGAAATGGCGGAAGTAAAAGCCGCAGTAGTCCGAAGTGTAAAACAGACAGGCTGGGCTGTGTTTAACGCTGAAGACCAAAACTGCGTGAATGTTTCAAAAACAGTAGACTGTAATGTTGGGTATTTTTCTTTAGACGGCCAGAACAAACTAATTAGACAGCATATCGCCAACGGTGGTCTGGCAGCTACCGTGGAAGAAGGGCAGGTAGTTATCCATCATCAAAATCAACGTACTTCTATCGCAGGAGTTGAAGAAATTCCTCTCACATTAAACGGTACCTCAAAATGCATGACAGCCAATATCTTAGCTGCAGCAGCGGTTGTTTTTTCGTATGGTTTTACCGCAGAGCAGATTCACGCTGCACTGATGAGTTTTATCCCGGGACCGGAATTCACACCGGGCCGGATGAATTATTTCCAAATCCGCGACTTCTCGGTATTGGTGGACTATGCTCATAATCCGCACGGGCTCCGTGAAATGCAGGATTATCTGACTCATATTAAAGCAAACCGGAAAGTAGGAATTATTGCCGGTGTAGGCGACCGCCGCGATAGTGATATTGTGGAATTGGCAGAAATTGCCGGCAGCATGTTCGATCATATTATTGTCCGTCAGGAACACAGCCTGCGCGGACGGGAGCTGTCCGAAATGCACAACCTGATGGTAAGCGGTATTGAAAGGGCAGGCAGAAATATAAGTTACGAACTCATCCCCGATGAAAAAGAAGCCATCGCACATGCACTGGAGACTGCACAGTCAGGTGATTATATAGTGGCGTTGAGCGATAATTACACAGACGTCATCAATATTATTCACGATTATCAACATTAACAATCCGATATATTATTTGGAAATCAATTGTATAGGTCTAAATAACAGAAATAGAGGAAATATGAAAGGTAAAGTACTGGTAATAGGCGGAGCAGAAGATAAAAACGGTAACAGTGATCCGTTCTCTGATCACACCATTCTGGAGCGTTTCATTAATGAAACCCGCCTGAAAAAACGTTCACGTATTGAAATAATAACTTCAGCCTCTTCCATTCCGGAAGAAATGGGTAAGGAATATATGAAGACGTTTCGGAAACTTGGTGCCGAAAACTGCGGAGTACTCATCATGCGGACGCGTGAGGAAGCGCAGGTTCCCGAAAATATCAAACGTCTGAAAAAGGCTGATGCCGTGTATGTCACCGGGGGTGATCAGCTGGCGCTGACTTCTATCATGGGTGGTACCGAATTTTATACTGTTCTGACGGAGAAACTTCAGAAACAGGATTTTATATACGCAGGAACCTCCGCTGGTGCAGCGGCGGCATCCGAAAGTATGATTTTAGAAGGTGACAGCACTGAAGCAGTTTATAAAGGTGAAGTGACCACAACAAGCGGACTCGGCCTCATTAAAAACATCGTATTCGATACACATTTTATTAAAAGAGGCCGCATCGCGCGGCTGTTCGAAGTCGTGGTGAGCAACCCCGGTGTGTTGGGTGTAGGGATGGAAGAAAATACAGCTTTAATTGTTCACCGTGACAAAATGGAAGCCATAGGATCCGGAATGGCCGTGCTGCTGGACGGCAGAAACATCACTAACAGCAATTTGCTGGACGTGGTGGATGGTGCGCCGCTTTCCATCGAGAATATGACCCTTCACCTGATGAGCGAGCATGACATATTTGACTTGCGAACGATGACGCTGAAAATCATCAATTCAAAGGATATGGAAAAATAGGAGAGTCCTGTTGATGACACATCTGATCATATCTCTGTTATGAAAAAAGCACTATTGTCAGTTAATTATGATATCTGATTTCAAAAGGGAATAACGCGTAAGATCAATAAATTGACTTCTTTTATTTCCGAATTACTCTCCATTTCATTAGGCCGTTGAAAAGGAATCCACTATCAAAAAACGGTTTGATGGTTGGTTCCAAAATCTTTTAGTGTCATGACTTTTGCAATATTCTTATTCCTTCTGAGAGCAATACTGTTTCGCGGACTTTTATAACACACAATAAAATAGAGGAATTTCATCATAAAAAGAAGGTAACATACCTTTGCTTGTCCCTTTGCGCCTTTGCGTGAACCCGCATTCAACATTCAACTCTGCGCCTTTGCGTGAAATTATCTTCTTTTTTTGCTTGTTCCCTTTGCGTCTTTGCGTGAACTGCATTCAACATAAACTCTGCATCTTTGCGTGGAATTATCTTCTCTTTTTGCTTGTTCCCTTTGCGCCTTTGCGTGAACCCGCATTCAACATTAAACTCTGCATCTTTGCGTGGAATTATCTTCTCTTTTTGCTTGTTCCCTTTGCGCCTTTGCGTGAACCTGCATTCAACATTAAACTCTGCGCCTTTGCGTGAAATTATCTTTCTGCTTTTTCTCTTCGCTTCTCCCTGAAATTAGCTAAATTTGAAATCACAGCAAACCTACCTTATGAACTGGCACACTCAAAAGATTCAGGAACTCACGCAACAGTTAAAAACAAATCCCGAAAAGGGTTTGCCGGTAGATGAAGCCCTTTCCCGGCTGAAACAGTACGGCCCCAATCAATTGGAGCAGAAGCCCGGAAAATCGTTGCTCCGGATGTTTGCAGGACAACTGAATAACGCACTGATTTATGTTCTTTTTGCAGCTGTTATCGTAACGGTAATGCTGCAGGAATATATCGATGCGGTCATTATTCTTGTGGTAATTGCCGTGAATGCAGTGCTGGGAGTGTATCAGGAAAAGAAAGCCGGCAAAGCCCTTGAATCCTTGCAACAACTAACTTTCCCTAAAAGTACTGTAAAACGCGATGGTAAAATAACAGAAATTGATGCCTCCGAACTGGTGCCCGGAGATCTGGTCATGCTTCAGGCCGGTCAGCTGATCACCGCCGATCTGCGGCTTACCGAAAGCAAAAGTCTTCAGGTTGAAGAATCTGCACTCACCGGAGAGTCGGTTCCGGTAGATAAAGACGCTTCTGAAGTGTTCAGCGGTTCCGAAATGCCGATAGGCGACCGAATCAATATGGCTTTTATGAACACCACCGTTACCCATGGCCGCGGAGAAGGGGTGGTGGTGGCCACCGGTATGCAGACAGAAATCGGAAAGATCGCCAATCTCATCGGCGATCACCTTCAGAACAAAACACCTTTGGAACTTAAAATGGCACAGTTGGGCAGGTTGCTGAGTTGGGCAGCGGGAGGAATCTGTGTGTTCATTATTCTGCTGTCGCTGCTTCAGGGAAGAGATCTGGCTGAGATGTTTCTTACTGCGGTGTCTCTGGCTGTGGCATCCATTCCGGAAGGGCTTGTAGCCATTGTGGCCGTCGTTCTTTCAATGGGTGTTACCCGGATGTCGAAGAATAATGCCATTGTGAAAAAACTTCCTGCAGTAGAAACCCTGGGTTCGGTGAACATGATCTGTACCGATAAAACCGGAACGCTCACCCTGAACAAAATGACCGTTACCCAAGTGGTAACTTCAGAAGGCGCAGTGGAAATAACCCGTGGACAGAAGAATGAAGCTACTGAAACAGCACAGCTCTTAGCGAAGGGAATGGTGTTAGCGTCTGACGCGACCTTGGACGGAGACCAAAGTACCGGCGATCCTACAGAAATAGCTTTGCTGATGTTGGCCGATGATCTTATGTTGGACAGAAAACAGCTGCGGAAAGCGTTTCAGCGGGTCAGCGAACATCCTTTTGATTCAGGCCGGAAAATGATGTCAGTACTTGTCAAAAATAAAGAGCAGTATTTTGTTTTTACAAAGGGAGCGTTAGGAAGTCTGCTGAAAATATCGACTCATTTTTTATCGGAGGGTCAGCCGGTTCCTATGACCGATGAACATCGGGATTTTATCAAAAGTCAGGCAGACGGACTGTCAGATCAGGCATTAAGAACCCTATCACTGGCATACAAAGTTTCAGACTCCGAAATACCCGCAGAGGAAATGGAAAAGGATCTTATTTTCATCGGACTGACCGGAATGCTGGATCCTCCGAGGGAAGAAGCTAGACCGTCTATTGAAAAAGCAAGAAAGGCGGGAATCACCACCATCATGATCACCGGAGATCATAAAAATACGGCGTTTGCCATTGGGGCAGAACTGGGCATTTCTTCAGACCGAAAGGAAGTGATCAGCGGAACTGAACTGGACAAAATCCCGGAAGAGAAATGGCAGGAAACTTTAAAGAAGTACCGGATCTTCGCCCGGGTTTCACCGGAACATAAAGTTAAGATTGTCAATGCACTGAAAAAAGGAGGCAATATCGTGTCCATGACGGGCGACGGAGTGAACGATGCGCCGTCTCTTCAGGCTGCGGATATCGGTATCGCCATGGGAATTACAGGTACGGATGTGGCCAAAGGTGCTGCGGATATTATCCTTACTGATGATAATTTT
Source organism: Chryseobacterium sp. (assembly GCA_015478785.1). Lineage (GTDB taxonomy): Bacteria > Bacteroidota > Bacteroidia > Flavobacteriales > Weeksellaceae > Chryseobacterium_A. The sequence continues at coordinate 12,954 of JADMKO010000126.1, forward strand.
TCCACCATTGTAAAAGCGGTGGAACAGGGAAGGAATATTTATTCCAATATCAAAAAGGCTGTTATTTTCCTGCTGACCTGTAATCTGGGCGAAGTGGTAGCCATGATCGGATGTCTGCTTATGGGTTGGCCCGCTCCGTTGCTGGCCACGCAACTGCTTTGGATCAATCTGGTAACAGATTCCCTGCCGGCCATTGCGCTGGGTATGGATCCCGACGATCCGGAAGTGATGAAGGAAAAACCCCGGGCTTCCAATGAAGGCTTCTTTTCTCATGGTGCAGCAGGCCAAATTATCTCCGGAGGCTTGCTGATCGGTGCGCTGACAGGTTTCGCGTATTGGTTTGGGTTTCACGAATATGGATTTCAGCCCTGGGATGATGAGGTTCCCGAAACGGCATTACAAAATGCGCGGACTCTGGCTTTTATGGTGTTGGTATGTGCGCAGCTTTTCTATTCATTAGCGGTAAGAAGCCAGACAAGATCGGTGTTTCAGGTGGGGTTGTTCACCAACCGTCGTCTTACGGGAGCTATTGTTCTGGGTGTCCTGTTGCAGATTGCCGTGATTTACATCCCGGTAATGCGGGAAGCTTTTCGCCTGAAAATACCCGACGGCAATGGATGGTTTATGATCATTCTTCTGGGAACTGTTCCGCTGATCGCCAGTGAAATTCTTAAAATTATCAAGAGACTTCGGTTAAGGAATCCTTCCTGATTCTGAAGCAAAATAAAGGACACGTTATTTCCTTTTGCTGTTATTGAATAGCAGCAGCGCAAGTCCTGTAAAAAGCCCGGCCAGCATTAGTTTTTTTGTATTTCTGGATGGAGCCGGTAACATGGTTTCTCCATAAATGCGGTGTGGTTCAGCGGACGGAACCATAATATTTCCGTTGGTCTCCGGCGTTTTATCTATGTCCATCATCATCCGAACACCTGCTGAAGCCATATTGATCATCGTTCTGGGAAACAGGCTGTACAGGTTTTTGAAAACAACCGCAGACCAGTCCGTGAACATTGATTTTCTAGGGGAGTCAGCCATCTTTACCATTGAAGCAGCCAGTTCGCGCGGATCGAAAGAAAGCGGTGGAATCTTGGTTGAAAATCCTGAATATTTGGCAGAATGCATATTTCCTGTAGATCTTTGAATGCCCGGATAGAGCGCACAGATATGAATATTGGGATAATCAGAAACTTCTCCCTGCAGGCCTTCTACCATACCGCGGGTGCCGTACTTGGAAGCAGCGTACGCTGTGCCATAAGGAGCAGGCATCCATCCGCCAATTGAAATATTATTAATGAGAATTCCTTCGTTCTGTTTTTTAAAATAGGGAAGTACTGCGTGCGCACCATAGAGATATCCCAATAAATTGGTTTTGATCATCTGTTCTATCGCAGTGGTGGGCATATCTTCCAGACGGCCCGTCGCCATCACGCCCGCATTATTGATCCAGATGTCAATACGTCCATTAAACTGAAGTGCCTGTTCTGCCAGCTGCTGTACCTGTTCAGGAACGGAAACGTCGGTAGGCACTGCAATGGCAGGAACTTCAAGATCGTGGCAAAGACGGAGCGTTTCATCAAGGCCTTCTTTTCCTCTTGCAGCCAATACCATATTGCAGCCTCTTCGTGCAAATGCTTCAGCTGCGGCACGCCCGATACCACTGGAAGCTCCTGTAATGACCACTGTTTTTCCTTTTAATGATATATTTCCCATCTCAATTTAAGTTTTCAGAACATAAAAGTAGAGAAATAAATGAGATCACTGGAATCGCTCTGCAATACTTATAAAAAGTAGGTAAAATTGTATAATCTCAATCCCTTCTGATTCTTTAATATTTTCGTGAAATTTTATAAAACATGCGGAAGGAAATAATCTTAAGTTTACAAAAAATATACGTATGTCCGATCTAAAAAATACTCCGCCAAAAGGTGTTATCATTGCCATCTCGGTTATTATTCTGTTGGTGCTTTTCTATTTTGTGATGGAGGCCATGTTTCCTCAGTTATTTCAAAATCTAAGTACCGGTGATGCCATGCCTGTTCAGGAATAATGTATTCATATATATTGATTGAAACAGCCGTTTTTCTTTGGAAAAACGGCTGTTCTTTTATGTATTGACTTTTATTCAAATCCGCCTTTTCGGGTCGGTTCTTTTGGTTCCGGCCACTGCGCCGGTTGTTGTGTTCTTGGATCTATCGGTAATTTTATTCTTTCTGTGGAGGTCTTTTCAGGATCTTCGCTTGCCATGTACGTGAGAATCGCAATCAGTGCTACATTGCTTTTAACGTCATCAAAGACAATTTTATCATACGTATCCCTGTTGGTATGCCATGTGTAATTTCCATAAGACCAGCTGAGTGAGCCCAGCATAAAAGCGGGTACTCCTGCGGCTACAAAAGAGGCATGGTCACTGCCTCCACTACCCGGATATCCGGGAAAAGTTGTTTTTATTTCTTTCGTGATTTCTCTGGGAACTGCGTTCAGCCATCTTCCCAGATAATCATAGGCGTGAAGAAAACCCTGCCCGCTGATATTCTGCACCCTTCCGGTTCCGTTATCCTGATTGAATACAGCCTGAATATGCGGCATCTTGTTTCGGTGGGCAGAGACATATGCGCGACTTCCGTTGAGGCCCTGTTCTTCACTGCCCCAAAGTCCGACCACAATGGTTCTTTTTGGAGAAGGATAATATTTCTTTAAAATCCGGGCCACTTCCATCATCGTGATCACGCCGGTAGCATTGTCTGTAGCACCGGTGCCGCCGTCCCAGGAATCCAGATGGGCGGAAAGAATAATGTATTCTTCAGGTTTTTCTGTGCCTTTTATTTCCGCGACCGTATTGAAGGTGGGAGCTGTTCCGTGATCTTTGGACTGCGTGTTAATTCTGAGTTTGGGAACAGTGCCGTGTTGCAGCATCCGGTACAGTTGACCGTAATCTTCCAGAGAAACATCCACG
>JADMKO010000127.1 GCA_015478785.1 Chryseobacterium sp.
AATCTGTTGATTTTCTTGGCTTTGCAAGTCCCATTTTCAGATCATTATTCAGCATCAGAATCTTCCGGCTGTCCAGAAAATCATCTTCAGCGGAAACATTCATTCCTTTGAACATTCTGGGTGTTACGTTTTTGTGAACCGCAATTTTTGGTGTAACGTCTTTGGGACTACCGATGCTTTTTATCTGCGTAGGACGATGGATATGATACAAAAGGGAAGAAATTCCGTGAAAACCTTCGGTGCCGAATAATTGTTCATAGTAATAAGCACCTTCTTCAGATTTGAAAACAGTATGTCTTTTCGGTGGAATTTTTCCGGATTGTATATATCTCATTGCTGTATTTGATTTTTGTAAAATTACAAATTATTCACCAAAAATAAAATTACAGAAATATCGAAGTCAAAAACAAATTTTGAAAATCAGGGTTCGTAGCTTTCAAATTTTCCGCTTTCAAAGAATAGCACAATCCTTTTTACCTTATCTGTTTGATTATCAGCGTTGTTTTTCAGTCCAGCATTTTCTTTCGTTTCTAATCTCTGAGAATCGCTTAAATTCCCCGCAACGGGATCCAGTTTAGGTTTAGGAAAATCTCGCTGCGCTTCCTCTTGAGGAAATTCTCTTCGGGTGCGGTCTTCAGATTCTGTATTTCCAAATTCATCATCATCAATCAGGGAAAACAGATCGGGCAGGGAAGTGGGTTTTGCTTTGGCTTCCGCTTCTTCTTCAGCGGTTTTGTCTGATGTCAACATTTCTCCTTCTCCTTTAATCAGCCAGTCCCATTCCAGTTGAGGCAAATAATTTTTTACTTTTATTAAGAAGTCTAAAGAAGGTTTGTTTCTTCCGGAAGTAATATGCGAAATGGAGGACCGCTGTACTTCTACGGCATCCGCAAATTCTGAAGCGCTCAGTTTGGAGTACTCAATTATTTCTGCAATTCTTTCATTCAGGCTCATCCGTTCTATTTATTTACAAATACAAATGTAAAACTATAATTTACATTACTAAAATACAAATGTAAACATTTTGCTTATTCAGTATTTTACAAAAGTAAAACCAGTACTGAATGTACTGGTTCTCATACTATAATATATCTTAGTATTGTAAATTAATGTCTTATGTGATCATCATTATCCGGATCATATTTCAATTTACGCTCTTTCTTTTTCTGAGGAAAAAGCAGTGACGTAAAAATGCTTATTGCGAGAATGGATACAATAATAATAAGGGAATGGGAGGTTTCAAAACCAATATCTGCGAGTTGATTATGCAGTATCATTTTGAGACCGATAAAGGTGAGCAGTGCTGCAAGGCCGATTTTAAGAAACCTGAATTTATCAATAATTCCGGCCAGTAAAAAGAACATAGATCGCAGCCCGATAATCGCAAAGATGTTAGAGAAAAAGACAATATACGGATCCTTAGTCACCGAAAAAATAGCAGGGATACTGTCTACAGCGAAGATCAAATCGGTCGCTTCTATGATGAGCAAAACGAGAAATAAAGGAGTCATTTTCTTGATACCATCAACGGTGACCCAGAATTTCTGGCCTACGAACTCATGGTGTACCTTGAAATATTTATTGGCAAATCTGACTACCGGGTGATTTTTCGTATCGATTTCGTCGTTTTCATTACGGTTCAGAAACATTTTCACTCCGGTAATGACGAGGAAAGCTCCAAAAACATACATTATCCAACCGAACTTTGCGATCAGTGCTGCTCCCACAAAAATGAAGATGAAACGCATGACAATAGCACCCAAAATCCCCCAGAACAACACCCGATGATAATTTCTTTCTGCAACACCAAAAGCAGAAAATACCAGGATCATTACAAATATATTATCCACCGAAAGAGCGTACTCAACAATATAACCGGTGAGATATTCTAACCCAAGGTTTTGATTGTACAGTTTAATGGAATGTTCCAAATCAGACGGAATAATATGAACAGGATGCTGATGCTTTGTAATAACCGACTGAAGTTTTTCAATACTATCGATTCCGTGGAGATGATGTCCGTAAGTAAGAAGAACAACATAAAACCCCATCGAAAGGGCAACCACAAAAAAGCTCATCAGACCGGCCTTCTTCATTGAAACTACACCTCCAGATTTCTTACCCATATTCAGGTCAATGGCTAAAATAATAAGGATAAAAATGAGAAATCCTGTTAAGAATAATATTTCGCTGCTCATAAAAATTTAAAACGCAAAGATATTTAAAAAAACTAAAATTCCATTCATTAACAAATGTAAACAATTTTACCACCGACATTTTTTGTGACGTATAATTTGTTTAATAAAATAACTAAAATTTTCATAAAAAGTACTTTTATATCCTTAAAGTAAGTATGAACCTAAACTAGAGTTAAATTATTTATTTTACTGATTTAAAAATAATTATGATTTATAATTAAGTTTATGTTAATCCACAAAATTATCCACAGACAAACTGTCATTTTAGCATGTTTGCTGAATTTACAAATGTTATTCTTGTTTTCAAGGTGAAAAAAAATTATTTTTGAGAATTGTAAAATGCTTCATTCATCTCAATGGAAAAATACTATACTCGAAATCCCAATTTCCCAAATCGCTATATATCGCCCGCAATTCTGGAAAAATATTTACAGAACAATCTCAGCGATTATCTTTCTCAGATAGGAACTTCTTCTTTGGGTAAACCTGTCTATATGTTGTCTTTGGGCAAAGGGAAAACGAAAGTAATGGCATGGTCCCAAATGCACGGAAATGAAAGCAACGGCACTCATGCATTGCTGGATCTTTTGGAAACATTTTCAGCGCATTCTGACCTTAAAGAGAATATTTTCCAAAATATTTCGCTGGATTTTATCGTGATGCTGAATCCTGACGGTGCTGAAAAATGGACGAGAAGAAACGCTTTAGAAATTGATTTGAACCGTGATTTTTATCAGCAGGCCAGTCAGGAATTTAAAATTTTAAAGAGAATTTTTGATCAGGGAGATTATCAGTACGGGCTGAACCTCCACGAACAGAGAACCATTTTTACCACAGACGGTGAACATCCAGCTACCCTTTCTTTTTTAGCACCTTCCGAAAATGCAGAACGGACTCTCACTGCAACCCGCAAGAAAGCAATGGCGGTAATCTCTCAGATTTATCGAAAAATGAAACCACTACTTCCTAACGGAATCGGACGTTATACAGATGAATTTTATCCCACTTCTGTCGGTGATAATTTTACCAGGCTCAAAATGGCTACCATTCTTTTTGAAGGAGGGCATTTTCCGGAAGACTATAAAAGGGAACGCACCCGTAAGTTTTATACCTTGGCTTTGTATCATGCTTTAGATGCCATCAGTACTTTAAAAGGCGCTGCGGATGATTATAAATTATACTTTGAAATTCCTGAAAATAAAGAAACACATTATGACATTATCTACAGAAATGTAAGGCTGAACACAGATTTTGAATGTGTGCTGGATATTGCAGTGCAGTATCAGGAAGTGTTGAAAAACGGAAAAGATGAAATCTCTTTTGTCCCTATCGTGAAAGAAGTAGGAGATTGTGGAAAGAAAAAAGGCTGGAAAGAAATAGACTGTACAGGAAAGCAATTTATATCCAAAAAAACCTATCCCAAACTGGATGCTGCGGTAGATTTTAAGATCATTTGAGAATAGAAATAAAAAAATCAGCTCAGAAATAGAGCTGATGTATGAGAATTTTGAGAAATATAATAAGAATTATTTTACCACTTTAATTCCGGATGCCATAAACCTGTTCTGCTCCTGAGGTTCGGTGATGGCATCAATTTCTTCCTGAGATTTCTTGGCATCTTCAGCATAATGTCTGGCTTCTTCCACAGAAAGCATTTTTCTTTCAGCAACACCTTCCAGCACTACATTTTTACCTTCCAAAGCTACTGGAACAAAGAATGCATAATCCTTCATTTTCACGAAAAAAGTTTCATTTTTATCATTTTCTACAGTCAGCCAACATCCTTTTTTTGGACAGACAGAGGTTACTTTTCCTGTTAATACAGCGTGTTCTACTTTGGTAGATTTATCCAGTTCTTTATTCAACTGAGCAACGGAAACTGCTTTTTTTATTGCTTTGTTCTTTACCTCACTCCCATAAACGTCTCCTACGAGGGCTTTTCCGGCCGGCGGAGCTATTTTTTTTGCTTCTTTTTCCTGCGCAAATGCTGTGGTTGCACATACTAATGCGATTAAAAATAATAATCTTTTCATTTTTTAAAAATTTTTTCCAAAATTAGTAAAACTTTTCTAATACAAATTCGATATAAATTATTTTATATTTACTTTCTGATAATAATCACTCAATTAATATGAAAAGACAACTCAAACTCTGGGATGCAGTAATGCTGGTCATGGGATCCATGATAGGAAGCGGAATTTTTATCGTCAGTTCCGATATGATGAGAAATCTGGGCTCAGGGTATTGGCTCATAGCGGTTTGGGTGATTACCGGAATTATGACGGTAGCCGCAGCCATTTCTTATGGCGAACTTTCTTCCATGTTTCCAAAAGCCGGCGGACAGTTTACTTACATCACTGAAATTTTCGGCCGAATGACCGGTTTTCTCTACGGTTGGGGTCTTTTTGCAGTCATACAAACCGGAACCATTGCCGCCGTTGCGATGGCGTTTGGAAAATTTACAGCTTATCTTGTTCCGTGGCTCAACGATTCTGAACCTATCTTTCAAAATGGTGGTTTTAAAATTACTTGGGTACAAATATTGGCCATCATTGTTATTTTGCTGCTGACTTTTATCAATACCAAAGGAGTAAAAAACGGAAAATTTTTACAGAATGTGTTTACAGCTTCCAAAATTCTGGCACTTCTCGGAATTATTTTGTTTGGATTTTTGCTGATTAAAGATTCGCAATGGGCTTCTAACATGAGTTTTGGTTGGAATGCTTTTCAGGATTTCGGAGACGAAGTAGGCAATGATCTGTTACCCACAAATTGGAAATCCATCAGTGGAATGGCACTTCTGGGCGGATTGGCCGCTGCGATGGTGGGTTCGGTCTTCAGTTCCGTAGCCTGGGAAAATGTCACTTTTGTTTCAGGAGAAATTAAAAATCCTGAGAAAAATGTGGTGAAATCTATGGTTCTGGGAACTTCAGCAGTGATGGTGCTTTACCTCCTGGTGAATTTGGTTTATCTGAATGCACTGGACAGAGACGGAATTGCTTTTGCAGATAAAAACCGTCCCGCTGTTGCCGCTTCAGAAGTTATTTTCGGAAATACCGGAACCGTTATCATGGCCGTTTTGGTAATGATTTCCACTTTTGGATGTATCAACGGTTTGGTTCTCGCTGGTTCAAGAGTGTATCAAACCATGGCCAAGGACGGATTGTTTTTTAAATCAGCGATGGAAAATAACCGTCATGATGTCCCGGAAAAATCACTCTGGATGCAGGGAATTTGGGCTTCTGTTCTGGCACTTTCCGGGCAGTATGGCGATTTGCTGGATATGATTTCTTTTGTCATCGTCCTGTTTTATATGATTACAGTTTTTGGCGTCATCTATCTTCGCTTCAAAAAACCTGAACTTGAAAGGCCTTACAAAACCTGGTTGTATCCCATCACTCCGCTGTTGTATTTATTCATTGGTTCCGCATTTTGTATTCTGCTGATGATGTACAGACCTCAATATACATGGCCCGGATTTCTACTGATTTTGATTGGATTGCCGGTCTATTGGTTCATTAACAGAAAGAAAAGCTGACGGATTTCAAAACATTTTTATATTTTTGAAATTAAACTTTTCTTATGAAGCAGGTATTTCTCATTTTTATTTTAGCATTCCTTGTTGTTTCTTGCGGTACTGCAAAAAAACCTGTGAAAAGGCCGGATCCTTATAAAAAAAGAGTAGAAAGAACTGCAGAGCTCAGAAATCTGGTTTCTCATTTTTCGGGTAAAAACTCAAATCAGGTAACGGAATTACTGAAAGACGCCGAAAAATATCTGGGTGCTCCTTATAAATATGCCGGAAATACTTCCGCAGGTTTCGACTGTTCAGGCTTGGTTTGTAAGGTGTTCGATGAAAATAAAATGAAGCTGCCTCGCCGTTCGGAAGATCAGGGGAATACGGGAGAAGAAGTGGAAATTAAAAAAGTGAAACCCGGCGATTTGCTTTTTTTCGCTACATCGTCCGGCAACAGAGTTTCGCATGTAGGAATCGTGCATACCATCAATCCTGACGGCGAAGTGACGTTTATTCATTCTTCTACTTCCAAAGGGGTCATTATTTCGTCATTAAATGAAAAATATTGGAACAATGCCTATCTTTTTGCCCGAAGAATGTTCTGATTTTTCACACAACCAAAAACACTTTTTGCAGATTTCTATTTGTATTTTTGCAGGGTTATTAAAATAAAAAATATGTCGCTACAACAAACCATCGAAAAGATTTGGGACAACAGAGCGCTGTTGCAAAATGAAGAAAGCAAAACTGCTATCCGTGAAGTCATCCACCAACTGGATTTGGGAGAACTTCGGGTAGCCGAACCTTTTGAAAAAGGCTGGAAAGTAAATGAATGGGTGAAAAAAGCGGTAGTGATGTATTTCCCGATTCAGACCATGGAAACGATTGAAGTTGGCCCGTTTGAATTTCATGATAAAATTCCGTTGAAGAAAAATTATGCTGAAAAAGGAGTTCGTGTCGTTCCGCATGCTATCGCACGTCACGGAAGTTTCGTAGCTTCCGGCGTTATTATGATGCCTTCGTATGTGAATATCGGTGCGTATGTAGATTCCGGAACGATGGTAGATACCTGGGCGACAGTAGGCAGCTGTGCGCAAATCGGAAAAAATGTTCACCTGAGTGGTGGTGTGGGAATTGGCGGCGTTTTGGAACCGCTTCAGGCAGCTCCCGTGATTATAGAAGATGATTGTTTCATCGGATCCAGATGCATCGTTGTGGAAGGAGTGCATGTAGAAAAAGAAGCTGTTTTAGGAGCTAATGTGGTGCTGACGGCGTCTACAAAAATTATAGATGTGACTGGAGACGAACCGGTTGAAATAAAAGGAAGAGTGCCGGCAAGATCTGTGGTTATTCCCGGAAGTTATACCAAACATTATCCGGCCGGCGAATATCAGGTTCCGTGTGCTCTAATTATCGGAAAAAGAAAAGAATCTACTGATAAGAAAACCTCTCTGAATGATGCTTTGAGAGAAAATAACGTGGCAGTGTAATTTTCACCGTGTATGATTAAATCCAGATTTCTGAACTTCATATCAAATCCCAAATATATTTTTGGGATTTATATTCTTGTCAGCCTGATGTCTGCTGTTTCCAAATTTTTCCGCGGCGAGGGTGCTTATAACAACTATCTGATCTTCAGAAATGTATTCACCAATACGCTGGCTGAAAGAAATATTTATTTGCAATACCCTGAGATTCATTTTGATTCCAATCATTATGGTGTTTTTTTCAGTGTGTTAATTGCTCCTTTTGCGCTTTTGCCGGATTGGCTCGGAATGCCGCTCTGGAATGTGGCCAATACCCTAATATTTATTTTTGCCATCAGTAAATTACCTTTATCAGAGCCAAAAAAAGCTTTTTTTGCCTGGCTTTGTCTTCAGGAATTTATTACAGCATCGGTAAGTTTGCAGTTTAATATTGCGCTCACAGGCCTTTTGATGCTTTCTGCTATTTACATTTACGAACGGAAAGAAACGCAGTCGGCCATCGCGATGCTGATCGGTTTTTTTGTAAAACTCTACGGAATTGTCGGGCTTTCATCGTTTTTCTTTATCAAAAATAAATTCAGATTTATTCTATCATTTCTATTGTACGGAAGTGTATTTCTCCTGCTCCCCATGTTGTTATCCAGCCCTCAGTTTGGGTTGCAGTCGTATGCAGACTGGTTCGAAGCTTTGGCAAGGAAAAACGGCACCAATGTAGTTCTGGGAAACCGTCAGGATTATTCGATTATGGGGATAGTACGAAGAGTTTTGGGCAATGCAGAAATCTCAAATTTGGTATTTCTGGTTCCGGGATTAGCCCTTTTTGCGACGCCATATCTCCGAATTAAACAGTATAAACATCTGCCGTTTCAACTGATGATTCTGGCTTCTACATTGCTTTTTGTGGTGCTTTTCAGTTCCGGTTCCGAATCGCCCACTTTCATTATTGCTGTAGCCGGAGTAATGCTTTGGTTTTTAATTCAGAAAAAGAGATCGGCCATCGTTTACGGAATGCTCATTTTTGTAATCGTGCTGACGTGTTTTGGATTTTCAGATTTGTTTCCGAAATTCATCAAGGAAAATTACATCATGAAATACTCTCTGAAAGCCTTACCTTGTGCTGTTGTTTGGTTTCGTATTATATATGAACTGCTGACCAAAGATTTTGAAAAAGATTATAAATTAACCTGATGAAAAAGATTTCAATTGTCATTCCTGTATTTAATGAGGCAGATAATCTCTCGTTGATGTATCAGAAAATCAATGATGTTTTTGAAACGATGCAGGAGTATATTTTTGAAATTATTTTTGTTAATGATGGCAGCAGAGATGGTACTCAGGAGAAATTAGAACAACTCTCACGCAATTATTCCGAAGTAAAATATCTGGAATTTTCAAGGAACTTCGGGCATCAGCCTGCCGTAAAAGCCGGAATGGATTTCGCCAATGGAAATGCCGTTATTTCTATGGATGGCGATTTGCAACATCCGCCGGATCTGATTCCTGATTTGATAAGAAAATGGGAAGAAGGTTTTGATGTTGTGCTGACCAACCGGTTTTATCCGAAAGAAATCTCTTATTTTAAAAAGAGAACTTCACATTTGTTTTATAAATTTTTATCTACAATTTCAGATGTAGATCTGAGAAAAGGAGGTGGTTCAGATTTTCGTTTACTGGATGCCGCGGTCGTTCAAGAATTCAGAAATTTTACCGAAGACGACCTTTTTCTTCGGGGTTTAACGAGCTGGATTGGCTATAAACAAACAACCATCAACTTCACCGCGGGAGAACGAAATGCCGGCAAAAGCAGCTATAACCTGAAGAAAATGATGAAATTCGCTTTCACAGGAATTACGGCTTTCAGTGTAAAACCACTTTATTTTGCGGTGTATTTGGGATTTATTTTCTCAGCGATTGCCATTTTGGGTTATGGAATTTATGTGATTCATTCATTTGCGGCTAATACTGAAATCTCAGGTTGGGCTTCACTTATTATGACCGTCGTATTTTTTGGAGGTGTACAGCTGATTATCCTCGGAATCATCGGAATTTATCTCGGGAAAATCTTTAAACAGGTGAAAGAACGTCCCAATTATATCATCCGTTCAAAAAACCTTTAATGATTCTGCTTTCTTTTGACATCGAAGAATTTGATATGCCTTTTGAGTACAAAGGAAATATTCCGTTTGAAGAACAGATTTCTGTTTCCCAGAATGGTTTAAATAAAATTCTGGATTTGTTGAAAAAACATAATGTAAAAGCTACTTTTTTTTCCACAGTAGTCTTCGCCGAAAAAAGTAAAGCTTTGATTGAGAGATTGTTAAAAGAAGGACACGAACTCGCTTCGCATACCTGGTTTCATTCCGATTTTAAAGAAGAACATCTGTTACAATCCAGAAAGCGACTGGAAGAATTATTTAATGTCAAAGTTACTGGACTTCGCATGCCTAGGATGCGCACCGTAGATCCGAAAGCTGTTGCTGCAGCGGGATATGAGTATAATTCCTCTGTCAATCCAACATATTTGCCCGGACGGTACAATAATTTAAAAATTTCCCGAACTTTTTTCTTTGATGAGAACGTATTACAGATTCCGGCTTCTGTTTCCCCGAATTTCAGAATTCCTTTATTCTGGCTCAGTTTTCATAACTTTCCGATGTGGATTTATAAAAAACTGACCAGTGATGTTCTGAAAAAAGATCAGTATCTAAACATCTATTTTCATCCCTGGGAATTTTCTGACATTAAAAAAGAAGAATATAAACTTTCATCAATTACCACAAAAAATACAGGGGAACAAATGGTTCAGCGAATGGATAACTTTTTATTCTGGCTGAAAAAAAAGGATATTCCATTTGCAACATTTCAGGAATTTCAAAAACGCATTCGCTCATGAAAATCGCTTTCGATGCTAAAAGAATTTTCAACAATACTTCAGGTTTAGGGAATTATTCCAGGGATTTAGTTCGGATTCTCGCTACGTATTATCCTGAGAATGAATACATTCTTCTCAATAAAAATCTTTCCGAAAGAGGAAAAGAAATCTTGGAACTGTCCAATGTATTTTTTGAAAAAACGTCTTCGGGAAAACTCGCAAGACAATATAAGATGGGAAAAGATGCCCAACATCTGCAGGCAGATATTTTTCACGGATTGTCCGGCGAACTGCCGCTGAAATGGAACGCCCAACCCATAAAAAAAGTAGTTACCATTCACGATCTTATTTTTGAAAGGTATCCTCAGTATTATTCTTGGTTTGACCGGAAAATTCATCTTTGGAAATTTAAAAAAGCTGCGCAAAGTGCAGACCGGATTATTGCCATCTCAGAGCAGACTAAACGCGATATTATTCAGTTTCTGAAAGTTCCTGAAAGTAAAATCATTGTGGTGTATCAAGGTTGTCATGAGGCTTTTAAACAAGATTTTAATGAAGATAAAGCTTCAATATTAAGAGAAAAGTACAATTTACCCGACCGTTTCCTTCTGAATGTCGGGACGGTGGAACCCCGCAAAAATGCGTTTAGCATTGTTCAGGCGATTCAGAATACCGAAATTCCATTGGTCATTGTGGGAAGAAAGACGGCGTATTCGGAAAAAATCAAACGGTTTCTTAAAAAGAATAAAATGGAAAACCAGGTTATTTTTCTGGAAGGTTTCACGATGGAAGAACTCGCTTTGTTGTATAAAATGGCAGATATTTTCGTGTATCCCAGTTTTTTTGAAGGATTTGGAATTCCGGTAATTGAAGCTTTATTCTCCCGAACATCGGTGATTACCAGCGGAAGAAGTTCACTTCCTGAAGCGGGAGGAAATGGCGCATTGTACATTGATCCTGAAAATCCCAAAGACCTTTCCGCGAAAATTAAGTTTCTTTGGAATCATGAAACGGAAAGAAAAAGGCTTGCTGAGATTGGATTTGAGTATGTTCAGAAGTTTTCTGACGAAATCATTGCAAAAGAAATGATCCGTGTGTACAGAGGTGTACTGAAAAATTAAATGAAAATTATTTCTGAACGATTATTTTGGTCACCAATTTTCTTTGATCGGCTGTCACCGTTGCGAGGTAAACGCCGTTTTGCAGATAAGAAACATCAATTATTTCTTCATTTTCAATATTTAGAATTTGCCTTCCACTGAGATCAGTTAGTGTGAGCCGAAAGTTTCCCGGTTTTTTTTTTCCAAACAGAATTTCGAACTGATCTTTTGCAGGATTGGGATAAAGAGAAACCGACAGTTCTTCGATTTGAGTTTCGGAAACGGATAGTGAAGACGAGGCTTTTGCAAAATGTTGCAACGCACCAAGAGCTGCTTTTGTGACATTAAAAAGATACACCGGATCCATGTTGGCTACAATATCTGCGGAAGTATGCGGAGCCGGATTCAGTTCGCCCTGATATTCGTAAAAACCGGTAATCACTTCATTGTTGTTCTGAAACGGCATATAATCCGATGAATAGGCATTGGATAGAGTAGTCTGAAGCGGCGAATAGAGCGCAACACAATTCATCAGCTCTGAAGTTGCCTGATGAGAAGCGGCATTATTCGTGGACGGAAAATTATTGGTATCTCTTTCACAAACGATGGTATTGTGGGTTTGTCCGGCTCTTCCCCCAACCTGATCAATGTTGAAAACGAGTCTGATGTCCATCTTGGGAACCGTAGCATTCACCACCTGATTTACATAATGCTGACTTCCGTAAAGCCCTTGTTCTTCTCCTGAGAAATGAATAAATTTTATAGAATATTCGGTCGGGATGTCTTTTATAATTCTTGCCATTTCCAGCAGTGCGATGGTTCCGCTCCCGTTGTCATTGGCACCAACGCCATTCACGGTATCATAGTGAGCGCATACAATGACGAAAGTATTCGGATATACGGTTCCTGTTTTGGTAATGATGAGATTTTTGGAACTCAACGATCCTGCGGTGAAAGGATTTTCGGAAATTTGAGAGATGCTGTATCCGAAAGATAAATATTTGTTTTTCAGCCAATTGAAAGCGTTGTTGTTCGCAGTGCTTCCGGTCGTTTTGGTTCCGAAGCTTACAAATTCCTGAAGCCCGGAATTAATGCTGTTCTGCGAAACTTGGTTCACCCTATTTTGGTATGCCTGAATAAATGTTTGTGCTGATACAAAAAAAGAAATACAAACAGCTAAAAGGAAAACGATTTTCTTCATTGGATTTTCTGAGTTGTAAAAATACAAAAAATCCCGGATCAAAGATTCGGGATTTCTCTATTGATAACAAAAGGTTTACATTATTTTATCTGATCTACAACAGCTTTGAAAGCTTCCGGATGGTTCATTGCAAGGTCTGCAAGAACTTTTCTGTTCAGCTCGATGTTGTTCTTTTTAAGAGCGCCCATAAATTGGGAATAAGACATTCCGTGTTCTCTGGCACCAGCGTTGATTCTGGTAATCCAAAGAGACCTGAAATTTCTCTTCTTCTCTTTTCTTCCGCGATAAGCGTATTGCATCGCTTTTTCTACGGCGTTTTTGGCAACTGTCCAAACGTTCTTTCTTCTTCCGAAATAACCTTTAGCCAGTTTTATCACTTTTTTTCTGCGTGCTCTGGAAGCAACGGCGTTTACTGATCTTGGCATAATTTAAATTGTTTTTTTGAATACAGCGTTGCTTGTTTCATCAAACTTTGGGGCTGTGATTCAGGGTTAGAAATTCTGAATTTTTAATTCTTATAAACCGATTTAGGATTTATAAAAAACTACTTAATGGCTAATTGGCGTTTAACACTTTTTTCGTCCACAGTAGCAACATAAGAAGTTTGGGTCAGATTTCTCTTCTGCTTGGTTTCCTTCTTCGTCAAGATGTGGCTTTTATAAGCATTTTTTCTTTTGATCTTCCCGGTTCCGGTTAGAGCAAAACGCTTTTTAGCACCTGATTTCGTTTTTAATTTTGGCATTGTTCTGCTTTTTTGTTTTGTTATCAATATTTAAGGCTGCAAAATTACAAAAAATTCTGCAACTATGCACATCGTCATAGAAAGAGATTTCAGAAGAAACCTCTTTTTTAAGATTATTTAGAAGGCAGTTTAAAAAAATACCTTTTCTTCAAATGAAAAATGAATTATTTGGCTGGCTTCTTTGGGCTCATCATCATGATCATTCGCTTGCCTTCCAACTTGGGCATCTGATCCACTTTTCCTACGTGTTCCAGATCCTGAGCAAGACGCAGAAGCAGAATTTCTCCCTGGTCTTTGAAAACAATTGAACGCCCTTTGAAGAATACATAGGTTTTAAGTTTTGATCCCTCTTCCAGGAACTTTTCAGCATGCTTCTTTTTAAATTCGTAATCGTGATCATCCGTTTGCGGACCAAAACGGACTTCCTTCACTGTTACTTTTACTTGTTTGGCTTTCAGTTCCTTTTGCTTTTTCTTTTGCTCGTAAAGGAATTTTTTGTATTCAAGAACTCGGGCTATATAAGGCTCTGCCTTGTCTGAAATCACCACCAGATCCAATTCCTGTTCTTTGGCAATTTCCAATGCTTTCGCCAATGGATATACTCCGGGTTCTACGTTATCGCCCACTAAACGAACTTCCTTCGCGCGGATTTTTTCGTTAATTTGATGCGCATCCTCCTGTTGTGGACGACGCTGCGGGCCTCTACCTCTGTAATGAAATTTCTGTGCTATTGTATTAAATTTTTAAGTTAATTTCTTTTTATTGCTTCACGCTTCCGGCGTTTTTCTTTGTATTATTTTGGAATATAAATTATTCTCCAAAACTTGCATTAAATGTGGATGCTTTCTGGAAGTAAGCGATGAAATCATCAATACTCATCGTTCCTAAATCGCCTTCACCTCGCCTTCTTACAGAAATTGTTCCTGCATTTTCTTCATTTTCTCCAACAATCAGCATAAAGGGATATTTATTGATTTCCGCATCCCTAATTTTCTTTCCCGTCTTCTCGTTCCGGTCATCAATCAGGCCGCTAATATCGTGATTTTCTAATAATTGAGAAACTTTTTTAGCGTAATCCACATATTTTTCAGAAATCGGTAATATGATGAATTGATCCGGAGCCAGCCAAAGCGGGAAATCACCTGCGGTATTCTCCAAAAGTATGGCGATGAAACGCTCCATGGAGCCGAACGGTGCTCGGTGAATCATGACTGGACGGTGTTTTTCGCCGTCGCTTCCAATATAAGTGAGGTCAAATCGTTCAGGTAAATTATAATCTACCTGGATGGTTCCAAGCTGCCATTTTCTGCCTAAAGCATCTTTCACCATGAAGTCCAGTTTTGGGCCGTAAAAAGCGGCTTCGCCATATTCAATTACGGTTTTCAGACCTTTATTTTCTGCGGCCTGAATGATGGCTTTTTCTGCTTTGTCCCAGTTTTCGTCGGTACCGATATATTTTTCATTATTTTCAGGATCGCGAAGGGAAATTTGAGTCACAAAATCTTCAAATCCTAAGTTTTTGAAAACGTACATCACCAAATCAATCACACCTTCAAATTCCTCCATCAATTGATCTGGCGTACAAAATAAGTGTGCATCATCCTGTGTAAATCCGCGTACTCTGGTAAGTCCGTGAAGTTCACCCGACTGTTCGTAGCGATACACTGTTCCGAATTCTGCAAACCGTTTTGGCAAATCACGATACGACCATTGCCCTACTTTATAAATCTCGCAATGGTGAGGACAGTTCATAGGTTTCAGCATGAATTCTTCACCTTCGTTGGGTGTTTTGATCGGCTGAAAACTGTCAGCACCATATTTATCCCAATGTCCGGAAGTAACATAAAGTTCTTTAGCGCCAATGTGCGGCGTCATGACAAACTCATAACCGGCTTTTTTTTGTGCTTCAGAAAGGAAATTCTCCAGTTTTTTTCTCAGCGCAGCTCCTTTGGGTAACCAAAGTGGTAAACCGGCACCTACTTTTTCAGAAAAAGCAAAAATCCCGAGTTCTTTTCCTAATTTCCTGTGATCGCGGCGTTTTGCTTCTTCCAGTTTTTCCAGATATTCTGTCAATTCTTTCTGCTTGGGAAAAGAAATTCCATACACTCTGGTGAGTTGTGGATTTTTCTCGTCACCCCGCCAATAAGCTCCTGCAGCGTTCAGAATTTTTACTGCTTTTACAATTCCTGTGGACGGAATATGCCCGCCGCGGCACAAATCACTGAAGTTATCGTGAGTGCAGAATGTAATTTCGCCGTCTTCAAGATTGGAAATCAGTTCAGTTTTATAAGGATTTTCTGCGTATTCTTTTAAAGCATCGGATTTGGTAACACCGTAAAGCTCAAATGTGGAATCCTTTTTTGCGTTTTCCAGCATTTTCTTTTCGATTTTCTCGAAATCTTTTTCACTTAATGTTTCATCACCGAAATCCACGTCGTAATAAAATCCGTTTTCAATGGCCGGGCCGATGGTTAATTTTGCATTGGGATAAAACTCTATAATGGCCTGCGCCAAAAGGTGGGCAGAAGAATGCCAGAAGGCTTTTTTCCCCATATCATCATTCCATGTCAGGAGCTGCACCTTAGAATCTTCTGTAATCGGGGTGGTAACTTCTACTTGTGTACCGTTTACGATGGCAGAAATGGTGTTTCTCGCCAATCCTTCACTGATGGATTTGGCTACATCCATTGGCGTAACT
>JADMKO010000128.1 GCA_015478785.1 Chryseobacterium sp.
GGCGCTGATCTACTTTTTTTTCAACAACGGAACGCCGTATGCTAAAGGCTGGGCCATTCCGATGGCGACTGATATTGCCTTTGCTCTGGCCATAATTTCCATGTTAGGAAAAAGTGTTCCTGTTGCCGTGAAAATATTTCTGGCAGCTTTAGCCATCATTGACGATTTGGGAGCCATTCTCGTTATCGCACTTTTTTATACAGAAGAGTTACACTGGAATTACCTTCTGTTCAGTGGCGGTATTTTGCTATTGTTGGTTTTATTGAATTTCTTTAAAGTTTCTAAACATATTTTCTATCTGATTCCAGGAATTTTTCTTTGGTATTGCATGCACCATTCGGGCATTCATGCTACTATAGCGGGAGTTTTGTTAGCTTTTACGATTCCCACAAATGTTTCCACTATAAAAATTTCTCCTTTAGAAAAACTGGAACAGCGACTTCACACTCCGGTGAATTTTTTCATTATGCCTCTTTTTGCGCTGGCCAATACCAATATTCTTTTTAAACCGGGAATGGTAGAAGGGCTTTTTTCTTCGTTAGGTTACGGAATTGTAGGCGGATTACTGGCCGGAAAAGTCATCGGAATTGTGTTGTTTTCTTTTATTGCAATTAAAATCAAAATAAGCTCGTTGCCGGCAAAAAGCAATTGGTCTCACATCATCGGAGCTGGTTTACTGGCGGGAATTGGATTTACCATGTCGATTTTTATCGCTTTGCTTTCTTTTAAAGGACATCACGATTTGCAGGATGAAGCCAAGTTTGCGGTATTAATTGCTTCAGTGCTTTCCGGATTTACAGGAGCACTGTGGCTGAAATATTTTGCGAAAAAACCTGAGTTAATACAGGAAAATTAAGTCTTGCTTTGTGTGGTTTCAGCGTTGTCGAGCACAATCTGATGGTCTTCGGATATTTCCGGTTCCGTAGGTTCCGGGCTGAAATTTTGGGTTTCCTTGCGCAGTTCGTCAGAGATAATTTTATCCAACCTCACCCTTCGTATGGCAAGATTAAGTTCATTTCCAAAAAGTAAAAGATAAACATTCACATTCACCCAAACCATTAGTAAAATCATGGTGCCAATAGATCCGTAAAGTACGTTATATCTTGCAAAGTTTCTGGCGTAAATGGCGAATAAATACGTGGTGAGCACGAAAAGCACGGTCGTTAAAACCGCTCCGGGAATGGCTTGTTTGAATTTGGTAATTTTCACCGTTCCTACCCAATAAAAAAAGGTTAGAAGAATAAAATAAAATAACGGAAAAGAAATAAATCCAATAATTCGGGAAAGATTGTCTACAAACCAGGAAATGTCATAATCGGGAGTGAAAAGTTTCAGCACAACCTCCGAGTAATACACCCCGAAAATGGCGAGTAACACCACACTGATGAATCCGACTGTGATGAAAAAAGCCACGATAAATTCCTTCACATCATGGTGTTTCACATCGCTTTCTTCATTAAAACCGTCGATGAGTGCAAAAGTTCCGTTGGTAGCAAAAAAAAGCGCCAGAATAATAGTGATATTGCTGATGGAAGTGGAATTGGGAATAATGGTACTCTGAATGTAACTGATGACATCGCCCTCGATACGGCCGGGAAAAATCCTGTGCATCAGGACTTCAAAAATATAGAACTGAAGCTTGTCGTAATGCGGAAGATAGGGCAGAATAGAAATTAAAAATAGGATGAAAGGAAAAAGTGAAAACACGAAATTCCATGAAATGGCAGCGGCTTTTCTTCCGATCTGATTTTTAAAAATTCCCTGAATGTAAATATCGAACATTTTCCACAACGAAACTCCCAGAAAAGGGATGTGAATCCCGTCCAGATAGTCGTGTATTTTCCGGATGAATCTCGGCGTTTTTATCTGCATTCAAACTATATTTGCAGAAACAAAGATAAGCAATGAGAATGAATCTGCTCTGCATCGGCAAAACGGACCGTCGTGAGATTTCTGAAATGATCGACTATTACAGGAGCCGCCTTCCCAAACACTGGAACTTTGAACTGACAGAAATTCCTGATGTTAAAAATGCAAAAAACCTGACTCCAGATCTGTTGAAAAAAGAAGAAGCCAGACTGTTGTTGAATGAGATAGACAGTACCGATATCACAGTTTTGTTAGATGAAAAAGGCAAACAAATAACCAGCCGCGAATTTGCTGCTAAAATAGAAGGATGGATGAATTCTTCCGTGAAAAAAATCAATTTTATTATTGGTGGTGCCTATGGTTTTGATGAGACGGTGTACCAAAAATGTAACGAGAAAATGTCTCTTTCCAAAATGACTTTTACCCATCAGATGATCCGGCTTTTCTTTGTGGAACAGTTGTATCGCGCAGATCAAATCTTGCAGGGCAAACCTTACCATAATGACTAAGAGAACCTGTGATGGAGAAATTGGTTCTGATCAATTCACAGAACAGCAAAGAGAAAAGTAACTTCTGACGACAACTTTCTGATCTAAAGTGTCTTAGATTTCCTTAACCTTTTTTAACAAAAAAAACTATATTTGTACGCTTACAAAAAATATCTATGCGGTCCATTCTGAAGATTTTGCCTATCCTTGCCCTCACCGTTGCAGTGATTCTCCATGGTATCAATTTTATCAATCCTTTGCCCGCCGAATGGTTGGTGTATGGCCATCTTTTCCTGATTTTAGGCCTGGTTGTGTTTGCGATCAGAAGGAAAGATCTCACCACCTGGATTCTCATCAGCATCGTAATGGGAGTAATCATCGGGCGTGATTTTCCGGGTGTTGCGATGTCGCTTCAGCCACTCAGCCAGGGCTTTATCCGGCTGGTAAAAACCATTGTCGGGCCTATTATTTTTGCCACTTTGGTGTACGGAATTGC
>JADMKO010000129.1 GCA_015478785.1 Chryseobacterium sp.
GACCTCCGCCGTGACAGGGCGGCATTCTAACCAGCTGAACTACCGGATCAATTTTAAAGTATTGACAAACTTTTTCTTCGGCTTTTCGAACCCGTCTCGTCTTATGGACGAGATAACAGGGTGGCATTCTAACCAGCTGAATACCGGATCAAAAATAAAAAGCGTCTATCTTTTTGGTGAGTGCAAAAATACACTTTTTATGAGATTTTGCAAACCTATTTGAATAAAAAATGTTTTCCAAGGCGGAAAACATTCATTTTCAATTGTATTATTATTTATAAATGTGCAGATAGTTTCTGAGAAATCACTTCTTTCGAAGCAACACCTACGATTTTATCTACTACTTCTCCATTTTTAAAAATCAAAACGGTTGGAATATTCCGGATTCCATAGTCTACGGAAACCTGTTGATTATTGTCCACATCCACTTTTCCTACGATTGCTTTTCCCTCAAAATCTGTAGCTACTTCTTCGATAATAGGGCCTAACATTCTGCAGGGTCCACACCATACTGCCCAAAAGTCCACTAAAACGGGTTTATCTGATCGTAAAACTACTTCCTGAAATGAGCTGTCTGTAATTTCTAATGCCATTTTTTCTATTTTAATAAATTATAAGTACAAATTTACAATAATCTTATTAGAAAATGAAGCGGGCGGTCTATACTAGACATTTATTTTTTCTATAGCCTGATTTTCAGCAATTTCCTTCAGTGCGGCAGTGAGGCTGTCTATTTCCTGAATCGTGGTAAGGTGGCTGAAAGAAATGCGAAGCGGTGTGGTTTTTTTCATTTCCTCATCATCCAGAATCATCATCATCACCATCGAAGGCTTGGAAGCACCCGAAGAACACGCGCTGCCCTGAGAAACTGCGATGCCTTTCATATCCAGTTTTAATCCGATTAACGGATCATTAAACGGGAGCAAAAGACTCAGTACCGTGTAAAGGCTTTCTTTTCCAGCACTTCTTCCGTTGAATTTTATTCCGGGAACGGCGGCTGAAATTTTGCTGACAGCATATTCTTTTACTTGCTGAATATGAGAAGAGTAGCGCTGCATATTATGTATACAGATGTCCATCGCTTTTCCTAATCCTACGATTCCGGCCACATTTTCAGTGCCGGCACGCAAGCTTCTTTCCTGCGGTCCACCGGTAATCAGTGATTTTAATCCGGAAGATTTGCGAATAAATGCAAAACCACTTCCTTTCGGCCCGTGGAATTTATGTGCACTGCAGGAAGCAAAATCTACAGGAATTTCGGAAAAATCCAAAGGATAATGAGCCATACTCTGAACGGTATCCGAATGGTAAAGCGCGCCATTTTCTTTACAGATTAAAGCTGTCTTTTTAATGTCGAGGATATTCCCTATTTCATTATTGGCGTGCATCAGTGAGACCAATGTTTTTTTATCTGAAGCTTTCAGTGCGGTTTCCAATTCATTCAGATTAAGATCACCATTTTTATCCGGACGAAGAAAAATGACTTCTACCCCATTTCTGGACTTCATTTCCATAATGGTTTCTGCAACGCATTTATGTTCCAAAGGTGAAGTGATAATCCGTTCGACACCCAAATGATAAACACAGGATTTAATAATCATATTATTGCTTTCCGTACCACAGGAAGTGAAAACAATTTCTGAAGGACTTACGTTCAGATAACCCGCAATGTTTCTTCGCACATTTTCGATCAGTATCTTGGCATCCTGCCCGAAACTGTGTGTGGAAGAAGGATTCCCGAAACTTCTCATGGCAGCGATCATTTCGCTGATAACAGCTTCATCCAAAGGTGTTGTGGCCGCATTATCCAGATAAATCTTGTCCATTGTGTGCATTTTTTAAGGATTCAAAATTAATGAAAAAACCGGAAATGGCTTTCATCTGCCCAATTCAGCATGGGTTGATCTGCTTTTGTGTCTCCAAAGGCAATAGTTTTGTCAAACTGTTTGTTTTTAATTTCTTCCAAAATTCGGTTCACTTTTTCGTCTCCGTTACAGTTAATGCCAACAAAATTTCCGCTGAAAATATCATTTTTAAATTCGGCAGTAGTAGCCAAAAGCTTCATGCCGAAATGATCTGCAAAAGGCTGAACCCAAAGATCCAGCGATGCAGTAACGATAAGGCTTTCTACTTTTTCCTTATCCATTCCCGAAATGAAATCCAGTGCATTCCGGCGCATCACTTCAGGATAATATTTCTGAAAAAAAAGATGTGCCTGCTGCAGAATTCTGTTTTTAGTCTCACCTTTCAAAACAGACGAAATAAAACTTCGTTTCACTTTTTCTGCTTCCAAAAGATTCAGTTTCAAAAGGATAAAAAGCGGAACATGTTTCACAAAACTGAAATAGAATTTCCGTCGGTTGTAAAATTTAAGAAAAAGAAACATGGTATCTCTATACGTGAGTGTGCCGTCAAAATCAAAACAATACAGTTTTTTCATAGAGAGAAGCTACAGTTTTAATTTCTTAAAAACAAATTCAGGTATATTTCTGATGATCAGCATGATGAATCGCCATACCGGCAATACATACACCACATTTTTTTTCTTGATATAAGCATTGTAGATAAAGTTCGCCACCTGCGGAGGATTGGCTGTCAACAACGGATTCAAAGGCATTCCTTCGGTCATTTTGGTCGCCATAAACCCGGGTTTTACAGTAATGACATGAACTTTTTTATCATAAAGATAATTGCGGAGGCCACTCAAATATGCTGTAAAAGCTGCTTTGGCAGACCCATAAATAAAATTACTTTGCCGTCCCCGTTCACCTGCAACAGACGACAAACCGATGATGGTACCGAAACGTTTCCGTTCCATTTTATTCGCAAAATAAGTGATCACGGGAACCAATCGGGCGTAATTGACAGCAATAATCCGATCGGTATTCCGGTCGTCATAAAGGCCTTCTTCGGTATCTTCGCCCAGATATCCGACAGCACAGAAAACGAGGCTGCTTTCTATTCCGGAAAGTTTTTTAAAATCCGGTTCTTTCATGAGATCCCACTCAATGATTTCAGCGTCCTGAAAAAACTTTACATTAATATGTCTGGCAAACTTTTCTGTTGTTTCCGGATGGGAAGTGAGGAAATATATTTTTTCAAACCGTTCCCCTTCTTTCAGAATCTTTTCTACAAACGCCTGTGCAATGTCGGAATTACTGCCAAGAACTATCATCCTTTATCATTCTTAATTGAGACAAAACTTTCGTCTTTACCTGCGTTAATAATTCTTTTATGCTGATGTGAAACAAATTTAGGATTGTTCACATTCCGGAGATAATTTGTAAGTGACGGCTTGCTCATCACATCTTTGGAAAGATAAATTCTTCCGCCGTACTGCTCCACAATTTCGTCCAGTTTCAGAACCAGATTCTTTAGTTTTGAAGTCATTCTGAAATCCAAAGCGAGGGTATATCCTTCCATGGGGAATGAATTGTACGCCTGAGGACTATTTTTGCCAAAAAGTTTCAGAACAGCCAGAAACGACCCGCTTCCATCTTCTGCGATGGTTTCAAGAATCTTTCGCATGCCTTCTTTCCCGTTTTCTTTTGGGATCACCATTTGATACTGTATAAATCCTTTCTTACCGTAGATTTTATTCCAGTTTTCTACCACATCCAAAGGGTAAAAAAAGCTCTCGTAATCTACTATTTCATTGATTTTTTTTGTGGTTTGTTTTGCATAATAAAACCAATTAAAAAATCGCACGGTCAGTGAATTTAAAAAAAACTCAGGAAAAAAGAAAGGTATAGCGGGAGGATTTTTCTTTTGAATATGCAATGGATCAACCGATTTCTTGTGTGTCAACTCATGCCGGAATGCGTGTTCACCGCGTATTAAAATAGATTTGCCAATATTTTTTCCTTTCTGCAAACAATCGATCCAGGCTACGTTATAGGTCCAGTTTTCACTTTCATCAAACAACCGGAAGATTTCATCCAGATTTTCAGCCTTTATTCTTTCCTGACGAATATACGCCGTTTCAATGTTTTTCAGTTTTATTTTCGCTGACAGAATAATGCCGGTCAGTCCCATTCCACCGATGGTAGCCCAGAATTTATCTTCATGAGAATTCCGGGAACAATGTAGAATCTCTCCATTTTCGGTAAGCAAGCTAAATTCTAAAACATGTTCAGAAAAACAACCTTCAGAATGATGATTTTTCCCGTGAACATCGGAAGCGACAGCACCACCCAATGTGATGAATTTCGTACCGGGTGTTACAGATAAAAAATACCCCTGCGGAACGATAACCTCCAGAATATCTGACAGCAGCACCCCGGATTCACACTCCAGAATTCCGTTCAATCTGTCAAAACTGATCAACTTGTTGAGTCTTTTGGTTGAAAACATTTTCTCGCCCAATGCAGCATCGCCATAACATCTTCCGTTTCCTCTGGCAATAATTTCGTGAGCATTTTGCACATAGGCTTTTATTTCCCTAATATTTTCCTCAGCCTTTATTTCCTTTTCTACCACGGGAAAGTTTCCCCAATTGGTAATTTTCTGCACAAAATCCCGCTTCATCCTTAAAATGTTTTATAATAAATCAATAAAAAGTAGCTCACTACCCAAAGAATTAGCGTTGCCTGAATATACCGGTCTTTGTAAATTATTTTGGTAGGAGACTCTGTTCGGTTATGAACCAAAGTTTGCTGAAGATAGCGTAAAAAGGCAAAAACAACAAATATAAAAGTGTAAAAAATTTTGTTTCCAAACCGGTTTTGCACTTCAGGCTGAACCGTAAACATCAGGTACGAAATAATAGCCAATGTTACTGAAATCGAAAGAGCAATATCGGCAAACTGAACGTTATAACCATCCAGAGAACGTCTGGTTTTTCCTGAAATTTGCGCGTTGATGAGTTCGCCCCGCCTTTTTCCGAGAGCCAAAACCAATGCCAATACAAAAGTGAGAAGAATCGCCCATTGAGAGATCGGAATTTCCGTAATATAACCTCCTGCCATCACGCGAAGTACAAAGCCGATGGAGATAAGACACACATCGATAATGGCAACATGCTTCAGGCGGAAAGTATACGCCAGATTCATCCCTAAATAAGCGAGAATAACGATTGCAAATTTTCCGATATTCTGTTGTAATCCGGCAGTCAGAAACAGTAAAACACTGATAATTAAACCAATAAGCAGTGTTGCAATTCCCAATGCGGTTTTCTTTGAGATCGCTCCACTAGCAATGGGACGGTTTTTTTTGTCAGGATGCTGCCTGTCTGATTCAGCATCGGCATAATCATTAATAATATAAATCGTACTCGAAGCCAACGAAAAGACTACAAACGCAACGCAACTTTTGAAGAAAAGTTCTGTATTGAGAAAGTTTCCTGAGAAAAATAGAGGCAGAAAAACAAATAAATTTTTTACCCATTGTTCAACACGGAGAAGCGTAAAGAATTTCGTCATGTATTGCTGAAAATCATACAAAAGTAATGAATTTTAGGAAACTGATGCGAATAAAAAAAGAACCACTTATGCAGTGGTTCTCCCTTTTGAATATATATATACAGTCTATTATTGACCCTGTGCTTCCTGAATCATTTCTTCATTAGCAGTAATGGCAAATTCCACTCTTCTGTTTTGGGCTCTGCCGGCTTCAGTTGCGTTCGAAGATCTGGGATCTGCTTCACCCATTCCCATCGCAAACATTCTGCTGGAAGCCACTCCTTTGCTCACCAGATAGCTTTTAACCGCCGCTGCTCTTCTTTCGGAAAGGCCTTGATTATAGGTTTCAGAACCCTTGCTGTCGGTATGTCCGTAGACATTAATATTCGTATCCGGGTTATTTTTAAGAACCGTTGCTAATTTATCAAGATTAGTTTTAGCTGACGCGGTTAAGTTCGAAGAATCGAATCCAAAGTTGACCATGCTTTCCGGCAAAGTAATTTTGATTCCTTCATTCACCCTTTCTACCTCAGCTCCGGGAAGTGTTTCCTTTATTTCTTTGGCCTGCTTGTCCATATTTCTGCCAATGACATTTCCGGCAACTCCACCTACAATACCACCAAGTACAGCTCCTGCAGGCGCATTGCCTCCTTTTCCGATATTATTTCCGAGTACTCCTCCGATAACGGCTCCTGCTGCAGTACCGATCACAGTACCTCTTTGCTGACTGTTTGAATTACGAACGGCTTCACAGCTGGTTAATACTAAAGCTGCTGAAAGAAATGATGCCGCGATATATGTTTTATTTAGTTTCATTATATAAATTTTTGGATGTTTTTATTTGGTAGCTGTTCTCTGAAAATGATACACAACACGTACGGTTTCGCCTTCAAAAGGAATTTGCTGTTGTAGAGAAAACTGATCTGTATCCCGGCTAAGCAAAGTTAAAGTATACCCAACGGTATTTTGTTTCGCTTTGGTTCCATCTACAATTTTCTTAAACTGAAAGGTATTTCCGTCCACCACTTCAAATTTAATAGGACGGGTGAGTGTAGGGCATGTTCCACCACTGCTTAGGGTATAAGCTCCTGTCCAGTTATTTGGAATGAGCCTCCAGTGGCTTCCGATAAAACAGTTAACATCCGCTCCTTCATCAAAAGGTTTGATACGATATTTCTGGTCATAATCTACCGAAGTAATTTCCCAGTCGCCCTTCATTTTTAGAAACTCTGCTCTGTTAGTTTGCGCGTTTTTGGCAGTGGTGCAGGAAACAGCAAGTGATGCTCCGATAATTCCTGTCAGTAAGAGATTTTTCATTGTTTATTTCTTAATAGTTAAATTTCACATCAAAATTATGCCAAATAGATCAAACTTAAATGAAAAATGGGAATTACAGAATGATTTTGCAACCATCTATAATTCCCTCAGGTTTACTTTATTGCTTTCCTTCCTTGCTTTTTGGTTTTGGATGTAACCGTTTTTGAAGAAGTATAGAAATGGGTATAAGCATATTCTGCGGCTTTTCGCACATCAATCACACCACCCGCTCTGGAAATCGTATCAAAAGTTGCTTTCAGATCTCCGGGCAAGGTTGCATCTACTGTGGATTTATTCGATGTTTTTACCAACGCTTCGATAATCTGCTCAGGTTTTAATTCAGGCATATACGCGAGAAGAACCGCTGCTGCACCTGCTACTACCGGCGATGCCATGGAAGTTCCCTGCTCGTATTTGTATTTTGCATCCGGAACGGTAGAATAAATTTGCTGCCCCGGCGCAAAAACGTCCACCATTTTTGAATTGAAATTGGAGAAACCTGCGCGCAATGTTTCTGCATCTTTGGTGCTTGCTCCCACAACGATCATATTATTAAGGAATGGCTTATCATCTGCCGGATCCTTGAAATTGGTAGGATAATGCACGCTGTTTTGAATATCTTCGTTGTCATTTCCTGCAGCTTTCACCAAAAGAACTCCTTTTTTCTCCGCATAACGGAAGGCATCCCAAACTACTTTTTTCCCGGGAGAAACCGGTTTCCCGAAACTCATGTTCAAAATTTTAGCGCCATTGTCTACAGCGTACCGAATGGAATTGGCAACATCCTTATCTCTTTCGTCCCCGTTAGGTACTGTGCGCACTGCCATAATTTTAGCCACCTTATGAGCGACACCATACTGAACTTCATCACCCTGAGGCAATCCTGCAATAATCCCTGCCACGTGAGTTCCGTGTCCGGCATCAGGGCCTTCATAATTGTTGTTTCCGTAATGTTTTTCGGTATAGTCGTCATAATTATCACCAACTAATTCTGCTCTCGGATCAAAATCGAGATTGTATTGCTGGTTAGCCTGCTGTCCGTAATAATCCAGATAGGTTTTCATTTCCTCTTCCATATATTTCTGAAAATCTTCCGGAGATTTCCCCGCAGCATCAGGATCATTTACCATATTTCCCATCACATTCAAGGCGATGGCTTCCTGCTGTGTTGCCGGTTTTATGGCGGACAAAGTTTCTTCAGTAAAAGATTTGCCGTTCAGTAATTTTACCATTACCGGAATAAACTGATTCACCATCTGAATCGACTGATACTGCTGTCTTGCTTCAATACTTTTTTTGTTGAAGATTTCTTTCGACTGCATATACATGGCAAACTCTTCCGGCATTTTTGCCTGATTGGCTTTGTTTTCAGCAGAATTTTCTCCTTCAAAAACGGATTTATACTTTTTCACAACGCGGGTTACTTCCATATTATCTACATCAATATCACCCTTTGCGCTGCCCATGAAATTCCATCCGTGAACATCGTCGATATACCCGTTTCCGTCATCATCTTTTCCATTATTAGGAACTTCATTGGGATTTTTCCACATGTTGTTTTTCAAACCGGGATGATCCACTTCCACTCCACTGTCCAATACCGCTACAACAACAGATTTTGGTTTCAGGCCTTTAGATTCAAGATATTTATACGCATTATCCGTGTTCACACCATATACTTTTGACGATGCAAAATCTTTATGGTACCAGGTCATTAAATCTTTATCTTTTAAAGGATCCTGCACAGAAGCTTCCTGAGCAAAAACACCGATGCCCAAAAGAAAATACGTGGCTATAAATAATTTTTTCATATTCTTTTATTTAAATTTTTAAACTCTTGATATAAGTAACAGATTCCGGGCCTTTGTTACATATCAAATCGACTACTGACAAATTTTCCAAAAAACCAAGCCGGTCTGAAAACACCTGATAATAAGCATTCAAGCCTAAGACAGTCTGATCTTTCGCCAAAAATGAATTCCGGAAATCCAACATTTCAGGCTTATCAATATATCCGTCAGTTAGTGTGTAAGGGTGATTGGTTTTTAAAATCTCCTGAATTATTTCTAATGCTTTCAGGTTCAAATCCAGTAAAAATGCTGGTTTATTTTCAAAAATACGGGAGAGTTGCTCTTCATAGAATTCAAAAAAAGGAGAACTTTGGTACGCCGTTTTTATGGATTTCCAGTGAAGTTTTTGCCAATCTTCTGCATAAGAAATTTTCAGGTCTTTCAACGTGCGCTTTCCCTCGTGGCGTATGGGAATAATGAGTGAAAGTTTTCCGTTGGCGCCGTAAATATTCGCCCGGTTCCGATAGGTTTGTTTAGGGAAATTCTCATATTGTTCCAAAAGTACCCGATTATTTTCTTCTAAAAAAACAGAAAACCATGCAACGGGCGGCAAATAAAATAAGGGCAATAGGACATCCTGCATAATAGTACAATGATAGACAGACGAATAGCAATAAACCACTATTCCATTTCTGATATTCTGTTAAACATCATTACTCTTCGTTCTTCTTTTTGAATAATCCTGCGAAGAAATCCCAGCCAAAGAAAAGCACCAGAACAAGGACGGCCAGCCACCAAAAGGAAGGTTTTTCTGGATCTCCTGTGTTGGTTGCTTTGAACATCCGGTCCCAACGGAATTTCAAACCGTCAGCCTGATAAGTTGAATCACTGTTGGCGAACAATCCTTCTACACTCATCCAGGTAAACATCGGTTTTCCTACGATGTGCGTTTCCGGCACGTAGCCAAAAAAGCGGCCATCCAAAGAAGCATCCCGATTGTCGCCCACCATCATATAATAATCATATTTCACGGTGTATTCCGAGGTTGCCTGCCCGTTGATCGAAATTTTCCCATCTTTATTTTCGAGGGTATTTCCTTCATACTGAACAATCAATTTCCTGTATTCAGGGAGATTTTCCTGAGTAAGCTGCAGCACATCTCCTTTTTTAGGAATTCTCAGCGGGCCATACCAGTCGGTATTCCAGGGTTTGTTCATCGGAAAAATAGTGGAAGATGTATTAATTTTAGTGCTGTTCACCCTTTGTTGGGCGGCAATAGATCTTGGAATATCCGGATAGTAGCTGATATCTTTCTCGCCTTTCTTGCCTATTACTTCAGTGAGGCTCACCGTTTGTGGCAATTCACCCAGATCTTTTGCAGTTTCATCCGTAAGGCCCTGAAAAATATAGGTAAATCCTGCATTTGTTTGATATTCTGATACCGGGAGAAAGCCGTAAATATTGTACAAAGCTGGAATATCGAGCTGCGAACTGGTCACCAATTCATAAGCATGCTGCACTTGGGCATCGCCCATTCTCTGTTCCGGTTTCCCGTTAATAAACAGTTTTCCGGCTCTGAATTCCATCACATCTCCGGGTTGTGCCACCAGACGTTTTACGTAAGGATCTTTTCTGTCAATGGCGACATGAACGGAATCATCCGGATAATTGAAAACAACGATATCATTCCGAACAGGTTTTTCCCAACCCGGTAATCTCAGATAAGGAAGTTTTACCGCTTCTACATAGGATTTCGGGTCATCTTTCGGGTTTCCTTTTTCACCTGTATCCGTGATTGTTCCCTGAAGAAAAGGAATCGCCACAGGACGCATCGGCATTCTGAAACCATAATTTAATTTATTAACAAAAAGGAAATCACCTACCATCAGCGTCCGTTCCATAGATCCGGTAGGAATTCCGAAGGGCTGCGTTATAAATACATGAATAATCGTGGCAAAAACAACCGCAAAAGTAACAGAACCCAGAAAAGATTCCTTCTTCTTTGAATCTACTTCTCCTGCTAATTGAAAACTATTCTCTTCAAGCTCGGTATCTTTAGAATAATTGACGAAAGCCATATATAAAAACGGCAGCATCACCGTAAGCAACTTTTGGACAAAACTGTCTTTCCCGAATTTCTTCATCAGAAACAAATGAAAAACAGACATCATTATCGGTCCTACAATCGGCAGATAGGCCATAGCAACCCACCATTTCGGATGATTGGTTTCCTTCTGGATAATATAATAATTGTAAAAAGGAATGAAAGCAAAAAGCGGATGATATCCCATTTTTTTGAACAATTTCCAGGTGGAAATTCCCATTAACACAGAAAGGATGAGGACATAGCCTGTATAAATGATAAAGTAATTCATAGTTTGCTTTTTAGGAGCTTATTATTAGTTTGTGCAAGTTCGTTTTTGTTACAGATGCAACACATCTTTCATGCTGAAATTGCCCTGTTTTCCCTGTATCCATTCAGCGGCCATCACGGCTCCCAATGCAAATCCATCTCTACTGAACGCTGCATGCCGGATCTCAATTTCATCTACTTCGCTTCTGTAAAAAACGCTGTGTGTGCCCGGAACCTCATCCTGCCGGAGAGCAAATATTCCAAGATCATGGTTCTGAGTTTCTTCCAGTTTCCAGGCATCATATTGAGAATGGTTTTGGATAATTCCTTCCGCCAAAGAAATCGCCGTTCCGCTGGGTGCGTCTTTTTTGTGAACATGATGAATTTCTTCCAACTGAACAGTATATTCCTTAAAATTATTCATGATCGCTGCTAACTTTTCATTCAGCGCAAAGAAAAGATTTACGCCCAGGCTGAAATTAGAGCCATAAAGAAAAGCAGTATGATTCTGAATCGCAATTTCCTCAACTTCATGCTTTTGACTAAGCCAACCCGTAGTTCCCGACACGACAGGAATCCGGTTTTGAAGACAGGTTTTAATATTGTTAAACGCCGCCTCAGGATGACTGAATTCGATGACAACATCCGGTTGGTTCAGGTTCGCTGCGGTCGGAGTTTCATTCAGTCTGGCGACAATTTCATGCCCTCTTTTTGTGGCAATTTCATCAATGATTTTACCCATTTTTCCATATCCTACCAGTGCTATTCTCATATCAAAAATTTAAAATCTGTAATGCAGGCTCAATCCGGGAACGGCAGTCTGACTTCCGTATTCATCGAAAATGATAGCCGGTTTGAAAGCCAGATCCGGATCGTTTCTTCCTTCATATAAATGCGCATCTACTACGGCATCCACGATGTTCAGAATGTAAAGCAATCCTGTGATGGCAATGGCATAATCACGATTTCTCTTCCATCGATCCTGTTCACGGCCCAAAGCCTGTTTGAGGTTCTGAATATTATAATGTGAAAACTCGTGGGGAATTCCGTTGAGTTCGGCCACAAAAGCATTTCTGTATTT
The DNA here is from genome assembly GCA_015478785.1 of Chryseobacterium sp. Lineage (GTDB taxonomy): Bacteria > Bacteroidota > Bacteroidia > Flavobacteriales > Weeksellaceae > Chryseobacterium_A. The sequence goes on from JADMKO010000129.1 coordinate 11,941, forward strand.
TCTGTACACCTTATCATTATAAATAATAAAACCGACTCCTGTACCGATCGCTCCCCAAACAATAGGGATTTTCCAGTATTTTTTATTGTAATACTGACCCAGGCCCGGAAGTACCGCTGAATATAAACCGGCTTTTGTAGGGCTGAATTTCATTTGCGTAATATTAGCGTTCGCCATTTCGATTCCGCTTACGATTTCCATCTCGGATTTTGGTGTTACAGCAGAAAGAGTGTCTGTTGGATGCTGTTCTGTCCGGATGGTATCATTCCTGTTTGCCTGTGAAAAAACACTCAGGGAACAGCAAAGAAACAGAATGAAGCAAAGATTCCTCATATTCTAAAATGGGACAAAATATTTTCAAGTTCCTCCTGGCTGGCAAATTCCAGAACTATTTTTCCTTTATTTCCTTTCGCCGTCGATTTTATTTCTACCCCGACTTCCAGAATATCAGAAAGGGATTTCTGGGCTTTTTTCAAATGATTAGGAAGAACAGCTTTGTTCTTTGCTGTCTTCTGCACAGGATTTTTCAGTTGTTGTGCCGCCTGTTCTGCCTGTCGGACATTCAATCCTTCTTTGACAACTTTCTGAAATAGTTTTTCCTGCAATTCTTCATTTTCCAGGCTGATGATCGCACGGCCATGACCGGCAGAAATCTCTCCGCTTCTGATGGCGTTCTGCACGTCAGGATTCAATCTTAAAAGCCTGATAGAATTGGTAATGGTACTTCTTTCCTTTCCCACTCTTTGGCTCAGGTTTTCCTGGGTCATTCCAATTTCTTCCAGAAGTCTCTGATAGGTAAGTGCCACTTCAATGGCATCCAGATCTTCACGCTGAATATTTTCTACCAAAGCCATTTCCAGCAATTCCTGATCGTTGACCAAACGAATATACGCTGGTACAGTTTTTAAACCCGCAATTTTGGAGGCTCTGTACCGTCTTTCGCCGGAAATAATTTCGAATTTCCCGCCGTCCTTGCGAAGGGTTATCGGCTGAATAATGCCTAAATTTTTTATAGACTGTGCGAGATCGTTCAACGCTTTTTCGTCAAAATGTGTTCTGGGCTGTGAAACGTTGGGATAAATATCGTCCAATGCCACTTCCACAATATTTCCCAGGAATTTATCTGCACCTTCATCGGTCGCAGTATTGATACTGGCCTTGGATTCTGCACTTAATATTGCTCCGAGGCCGCGGCCCATCGCTCTTTTTTTGTCTTTCATTTTTTATATCAACAGAAGAGGTGATTAATATTGTAAACGGATCAGTTTTTCACGAGGCTTTCGTTTTTCAGCAATACTTCTTCGGCCAACTGCAGATACTGCACTGCGCCTTTGCTTTCGGCATCGTAGTTCAGAATACTTTCCCCGAAACTCGGCGCTTCGCTCAGGCGGACATTCCGGCTGATGATGGTTTCGAAAACCATTTCAGGAAAATGGCTGTTCACTTCTTCCACCACCTGATTGGAAAGCCGAAGCCTGCTGTCGTACATGGTGAGAAGCAATCCTTCGATATCGAGATTTTTATTATGAATATTCTGAACATTTTTAACGGTGTTCAGCAGTTTTCCCAAACCTTCCAGCGCAAAATATTCGCATTGGATTGGAATAATGACCGAATCTGCCGCTGTCAGAGCATTGATCGTTATGAGCCCTAAGCTCGGAGCACAGTCGATAATTATATAATCATAATCGTTACGGATGGATTTTAAGGCTTCCTTCAGCATGTATTCCCTGTTTTGCCGGTCCACCAGTTCTATTTCTGCGGCCACCAAATCGATATGAGACGGAATAATATCCAAATTCGGCGAAGCGGTTTTCTGGATGCAGTTTCTTGCATCCACACTGTGTTCCAACAGATTATAAGTAGAGTGTTTTACTTCTTCCACTCCTAATCCTGAGGTAGCATTCGCCTGTGGATCTGCATCAATAATCAATACCTTCTTCTCCAAAACTCCCAATGCTGCAGCGAGATTTACTGCCGTGGTAGTCTTTCCCACCCCGCCTTTCTGATTGGCAATTCCTATAACTTTGGCCATTATTTCGGTTTTAATGCTCAAAAATACAATTTTATTTGAGCTTTCTTACACCACCGTTTCAAGCAAGGCGTTAAAATCCTGTTAATTAAGGAATTGATCTTCAAAATAATTATCCACAATTTGTGGAAATTTGTGGATAAAATGGAGGAATAATCCCTTTATTCCCGAATCCTTACATATTTCAACAGCTGATTATTGAGATGCAAACTTTAAATATCTTGTCTGGCTTTTGCTCTTAATAATAAATTCTATTGAAAATACTTTGTATTTTAGAATAAATTCAAAATAATTGTGACAAAGAAATCTAAAAGGTACTCAAAGTTTTAAACCAATGGACAGAGTGAAAATAAACCCTGAAAAATGTAATAAAGAAACCCATAGCGGAAACGATTATTTAGATCAAAAGTTTGGTAAAACAGGAACTTCCACCCGTGAAGAGTTCAGCGCAAAAGCACTCTCTTTTATTATGGAGAACTGATAAAAGAAAAAAAAGAATTTGATTCATCAGGAACTGGCCGACAAAATTGGCAAAGAGAGAGCATACATAGCCAAAATAGCACAGGGTAAAACCGATTTGCAAATTTCCAATTTCACCCAAATTATCAATGCACTGGGGTTAAAAATACAATTGATATAACTTTGCTTTTTCCAAGACGTTTCCCAGATACGGACTAACCAAAACAAAAACGCCCTGAAAATCAGAGCGTTATCTTAAAACTTGTAGACCCACAGGGATTCGAACCCCAGATGACTGAACCAAAATCAGTAGTGTTACCGCTACACCATGGGTCTGTCCATTTAAGTGGTGCAAATTTAATATATTTTTCTATAATTACAAGTGATTTGCCTGAAAAAATTTACTTTTAGCGTTTCAAAAATCCTTTCTGAAATGACGATTGACTTTAAAAATCTCAATACTAATAAATTACAACCTAAAACCGACTTTGAAGACACGGTTTTGCTTTTTTTGAAAGAGTGGTTTTCTGAAGCTCCAACGGTTTCGGTGCAGACTTCCGGTTCTACAGGAATACCCAAAATTTTTGATATCGAAAAAGACAAAATGCGGAATTCAGCGAAAATGACCTGTGATTTCTTAGGATTAGAAGAAGGCCATACGGCGTTGCTTTGTCTGCCTGTGGAATATATTTCCGGGAAAATGATGATCGTTCGTGCGTTGGAAAGAAACCTGAAGCTGATCGTAAAAACGCCTGACACCCAACCTTTGAAAAACCTGGAGGAGAAAGTAGATTTCTGTGCCATGACTCCGCTACAGGTTGAAAACGCGTTGGGCAAAATTCATTTGATAAAAAACCTGGTTATTGGCGGTGCCGCCGTTTCCGAAACTTTGAAGAAAAAACTCTCAGGAATAGAAAATAAAAAAAACGACAACAGAAGAGTTTTTGAAACCTATGGCATGAGCGAAACGCTTT
>JADMKO010000130.1 GCA_015478785.1 Chryseobacterium sp.
CAGTGCGATACTGGATTCTGAATTTAATGAAATTCTGGAATTTCTTACCATCGGTGGCGGTGCTCTGAAAAACTATGAGGAATTTCATAAAGTAGTGATAGATGAAAAAGGCCTTTACCGAGTCACTTCAAGAAAAATAGCAATGCTGCACCGCATGAATCTTGGCGTTATCGTCAGCGATGCGATGCTGAAAGTGAAGTTTCTTTCAGGTGGATATATCGGGATGATTGAGGAATATTTTATTTCCCGATTGAATAAAGAGGATAAATTTATTTTGGCGGGAAGAGTGCTGGAAGTAGCGATGATTAAAGAGATGACGGTATATGTTCGCGCTTCGAAAGGAAAAGCAAAAGTCCCAAGTTATTTGGGTGGAAGATTGCCACTGAGTTCGGATTTAGGGCATTTTCTTCGCAAAAAACTTTCAGACTCATTAAATCCAAAAGCCACAGAGAAAGAACTGAAATTCCTGCATCCGCTTTTGGTTCGTCAGAATGAGCGATCCCATATCCCGAGAGAAGATGAATTTCTGGTGGAAATGATAGAAAACCGGCAGGGATTTCACCTGTTTATGTATCCGTTTGAAGGAAGGCTCATCCATGAAGTGATGGCGGCTTTAATTGCATTCCGGATTTCAAAAATATCTCCAATTTCTTTTTCGATGGCGATGAATGATTACGGTTTTGAATTGTTCAGCGATTCCGAAATACCTTTAAACGAAGAAAGTCTAAAGAAAATTTTGTCCGAGGAAAACCTGATGCGCGATGTAATTTCAAGCATCAATGCTACAGAAATGGCCAGACGAAAATTCAGGGATATTGCTGTAGTTTCCGGTTTGGTGCTTCAGAATCTCTATGGAAAACAGCGCAATAATAAGTCGTTGCAAGCTTCCGCCGGACTGATTTTCAATGTTTTGGAACAATATCATCCGGATCATTTTCTGGTACGGCAGTCTTATACTGAGGTGTTTAATCAGCAACTGGAAGAGGTGCGTTTACGTTCAGCGTTTCACAGAATTTCCCAATCACAAATTATTTTGAAAAAAGCCACCGCATTTACGCCGCTCAGTTTCCCGATAAAAGTGGATAGTCTTCGTTCCACGCTTTCCAGTGAAGATCTGGATGCCCGCATCAAAAAATTAGGATTAGAAGCCATGAAAAATAAATTGCGGTCTTAATGGATCTTTAAACTCATCAGAATTTTTGTTTTATTTCTGATTAATTGTCAGGAATAATCAAGGCGGTTTGCTAATTTTGCACCGTGATGATTAAGATTGAAGAACTGATACACGCTTATATTTCTACCCAATGTGATTTCGAAAAACAGGTGATTTTAACCCATCATTTCCATGCCGATTGGGAGGCGGATCTGTTATTGATTAATCCGGATGGTTTCAGTCATGAAATTGAAATTAAATTCAGCAAGAGCGATTTCAAAAACGATTTCAAAAAGTTCTATCAAAACCGGCACACCGGGGAAAAGTATTTGAAACATGATAAGATTTGCTGTGGCGATTATGTCTGCAATCATTTCAGTTTTCTGCTTCCGATGGGAATGGTCAGTCCGGACGCAATTCCCGAACACTGTGGAATTATCGAATTTTATCACGATGCAGACCGTTGGGAAACGGTGTTCAGAACAGTCCGGGCATCAAAGATTTTGCACGAAACGCCATACTGGCAACTGATTGATAAAGATATGATGCTGAAAAAAATGGCCATGAATCTCATTCAGCGGAAATTCCAGCTGAAATCCAGAACTGAAGAACTCATTTTCAAAAATCCTTTTGGAGATAAAATCCTTTGAAAATTATTAAAAAGAATGAAGATCAGGACACTGGAAATAGAAGTGTTGGGCGAGAAACTGCTGCTGTGCAATCAAAAAGTGATCTTTTGGGAAGCACAGTCGATGCTGATTCTGAGCGATATGCATATCGGAAAATCTGCTCATTTCAGGAAAAACGGTATCGCCATTCCCAATACTGTTCTGAAAACTGATCTGAATAAACTTGAAAAACTGATTGCTTATTTCGGTGCGGAACAGTTGCTCATTAACGGAGATATTCTGCACGCCGGCGATAATACGGATGTGGATTTTTTCTGCGAATGGAAAAAGGGAATTCTGGCAGATTTTCACCTGATAAAAGGCAATCACGACCGGATTTCAAAAGGGCTGGAAGCAAAATTATGTCTTACTTCCATACAGGAAGAATTGAAAGCAGGTCCTTTTTGTTTTGTGCATGAGTTAGATTCTCAGTGTACTGATTTTCAGATTACGGGTCATATTCATCCCGGAATCGAAATCAGAAATAAAATTAAAAATATCCGGCTTCCCTGTTTTGCCGTTACTGAAAAACAAATTTTGCTTCCCGCTTTCAGTGAATTTACCGGACTGGATACCAGAAATTTACCGTCACGCGCAACATTTTTTCCACTCACTCCCAACGAAATTTTTGAAATGTAAACCAGAATGTGCGATGCGGAATATAGGATTACCTCCGCGCTGAAAAGCAATATCGACATGAATGCCGTCGCATAGTACGTCTACACCAAAAACAATCTCATGCCTCAGGGACTCGGAACCGGAAATGTTTTCGCCAATAATTTTGAAACGCCGATTGTGCTGGAAGGAGACGTGTTGATTTATGATCCTGAGAAGGGGTAATGATTTTTTTATTCAAATATCCGGAATAAATGAAAAATAAACATTTGCTAAGAAAAATAGGTAATAAACCGTGTTAGGATTTAGAGGAATATTGGGAACTCATATTGAAACTAAAGCAGGACTAGCCTTTTTTAATGTTGACAGGATTTGGAATCTTGCTGAGCCCCGAGACAAAGGAAATG
>JADMKO010000131.1 GCA_015478785.1 Chryseobacterium sp.
TGAAAAACATTTCGTGTTTTGTCACCCTTTTCTTTATCATAAAATAAATCAGAACCAGCACTGTGAAAGCACCGATTCCATAAATGCCGATATTCAGCATACTTCCACCCGGATCCGTCATGTGAATAAAAGGATTAAAAGAAGTGGCGATACCCGCAAAAAATTCAGGAATCAGTTTGGAAGTAGGGTAGTAGGCGATTTCCAGAGCACCATCCAGATAGGTTTCATTAAACGTGTCAATGAACAGAAACTTGTAAAGAACAATAAATACAAAACCGATCATTGAACTGATGATAAAGGGTTTGCCATAAACGTTCTTTAGATTTAGTATTCCGAAAAGAAAACAGGCTCCCATGATGAATAAGCCACTGTACCGGATATTAAAAACAGCGAGTAGCGACAGAGTCAACAGTATAGTTCCTTTCCTGAAACTATACTTCTGATGAATAACGCCCTGCGAAATATACAACAAAAGAAAAACAAAAGGCAGGGTGAAAGATTCGCTCAATGTAGCTGCGAAAATGGACACAAAACTGAACAATCCGCCTGTCAGAACCACTTCACGGAAGTAAAAATTCTTCTTCCAGGCAAAGTAAACCATAGAAAGATAGGATAAAATGCCTACAATTTTGCTGCTCCAAAACTCACTGAAGGTGAAATAGGAAAAGAATTTTAAAATCAGCGGATAACCGAGCGGCGTTGTCGTATTATCAATAACGGGCAACACGTTCGCAAAACGCATAAATCGTATAGAATCCGGAGAAATTCTACCTTTTTCGTTCAGGAAAATCCGGAGAACAATCATGACAATAGTGAGCGCAACCACTGAAATAATGATCCAGTGGTCGCGTTGCTCCTTTTTGTTATTGTTCATCCCGGAAAGACCGTTCATCTCAGAGAAAGATTTAATGGAAAAAGAAGATTATTTCAAAAACATCTTCGAAACCTTTTCGGCTTTTCGGCTTTCGGAATAATCATAGAAGCCTTCACCGGATTTTACACCCATTTTCCCGGCCATCACCATGTTCACCAACAATGGATTCGGTGCATATTTTGGGTTTTTGAAACCGTCGTACATCACATTCAAAATAGCCAGACAAACGTCCAGACCGATGAAATCTGCCAGCTGAAGCGGGCCCATTGGATGTGCCATTCCGAGCTTCATTACGGTATCAATTTCTTCCACGCCGGCTACGCCGTTATAGAGTGTTTCAATGGCTTCATTAATCATCGGCATCAGAATTCTGTTCGCCACAAATCCGGGATAATCGTTCACTTCTACCGGAACTTTCCCTAAAGTTTTCGACATTTCGTATACCGCATCGAAAGTTTCTTTTGAAGTAGAATATCCTTTGATGATTTCCACCAGTTTCATAATCGGAACAGGATTCATAAAGTGCATTCCGATCACTTTTTCAGGTCTGTTGGTGGCGGCAGCAATTTTTGTTATGGAAATAGAAGAAGTATTGGTCGCCAGAATGCAGTTTTCAGGAGCCAGTTGGTCCATCTGCGTAAAGATTTTCAGTTTTAATTCCTGATTCTCGGTCGCCGCTTCCACGATTAAATCTGCATTTCCGCAGGCATCAGAAAGCTGGGTGAAGGTGGTGATGTTGCCGAGCGTTTCGTTTTTCTGCTCTTCTGTAAGATTGCCTTTGGCAATGATTCTGTCCAGATTCGTGCTGATGGTTTTCAGGCCTTTGTCCAGCGCTTCCTGCGAAACATCCACCAGATTGACTTTAAAATTGGTTTGTGCAAAAGTGTGTGCGATGCCGTTTCCCATAGTTCCGGCGCCGATAACAACAATATTCTTCATGTTTTTATATTTGATTTTTGAAAGGCCTAAAGATAACAAAATTGAGGCTTTCCCGAAAATGTGGATGTCGAGCATGAATCATTGCAAAATGAACTAATCATCCCGTCGGTATCTTTGTTTTTCTTTCAGCAACTCGCCTTCAGGAACTTCCGCTGTTTGGAATTTTGTTTTAAGATAATCTCTTTTCCCGTCAATCCGGTTGATAAAAACCGAAAAATGCAGATGCGGCCCTGTAGAATATCCCGTATTTCCGCTGTATCCAATGAATTGTCCCTGTTCCACAACATCGCCTTTCTGCACTTCGGAACCGTTATGTTTCAGGTGGCTGTATTCGGCAAAGGTGCCGTCGCTGTGAAGGATCAGGATATAATTGTTGAATTTCGCACAGGAAATATCCGGACAGTTTCGGGTGTTGTTTTCCACTGCTTCAACGACCAGGCCGCCGCGCGCCGCGAATACTTTATCGCCCACATTCAGGTCAAAATCCAAAGCATCAGCGTTATGGTGAGAAAGTTTTCCTCTGTATCCCTGGAAAATCATTTGCGTTTTCCCGGTTTCAAAAGGAAGTGAATAGAGGTGGTTTTCGTCATATTCATTTAACAGTACATTACCGAAATTGATCAAGGTTTGATATGAAAAACGGTTGGATGCATTTTGTTTTATTTTCGTAAGCCGCATGATTTCTGTCTTTTCAGATAATGGCGGAAGTACCACCGTAGTTCCGGAAGGAAGCGTCGACCTCATATTCTGAAGCGTATAGCTGAGCTGAGCCGACATCGGCATAATCTCCGAATTATCAGCATAAATAACAGCTTCCTGACCCTCGGTTTCATGATAAAAACGAACGTTCCATTGCTGTTGAGCGAAAACCAGACATGAAATCAGAATAAATAAAAAGGCTGTAAAACTCTTGAGCATTCGCAGGATTTAAAATAATATTTTTAATCATTATGAAATCAGTTTCATAATCTCCAAAGCAACTTTT
>JADMKO010000132.1 GCA_015478785.1 Chryseobacterium sp.
ATCAGCTGAACAATTATATTATCGGCCCGATCGAAATCACGCAGCAACTTTTGGAACTTCCTAAGAATGCGGCTTATCAAATCGTCATTCAGCTGAAAGATCCCGCTGCTACAGATAAAACAAAAAAAGAACTTCAGCAGAAACTGGGAAATCCGTACACCATCACCACGAAAAATGAAGAAAACGCTGCTTTCTGGAAGATGATTAACATCGAAAAACTTTTTATTTATCTTATTTTCGGATTGGTTATTCTCATCACAACTTTCAATCTGGCGGGCGCGATTATTATCCTTCAGCTGGACAAAAAGAACCAGTCGCTATCGTTGATTTCTCTTGGTTTTCCGCTTCATCATCTCCGGCGCACCTATTTCTTTACCGGACTTCTGATTGTGTTTGCAGGAATTGTCTCCGGGTTGATTATCGGAACACTCATCTGCCTGCTACAACTGCAGACGGGCATTTTCATGGCCAATCCGACACTTCCTTTTCCTGTGAAAATAGAACCGATTAATTATGTCTTGGTGACCCTTACAGCGGGAGGTTTTGGATTTGCCGTTTCGTGGTTATTTTCAAAAATTAACAGGAGATATATCATCCGTTCCTGATCTGTTGCCTATTTATTTTTTCGTAATTTTGCCGTTCATTTTTTATGTCACTTACAATGAAAAAAATACTCATATTACTTTTGTTTATTCTGGCTGGGCACTATGCCGATGCGCAACCTCCGGGATATTATAACGGGACTGCGACACTTACCGGTGCAGCCTTGAAAACGAAACTGAAACAAATTATCACCAACGGACATTCCGATCAGGGATATAACGGACTCTGGACTGGTTATATGACTACCGACCGTGATTATTTTTATGAAAACGACGGAACTGTTCTCGATATTTATTCAGAAAACCCGAATGGTCCGGATCCTTATAACTTTACTCCTGGACAAAAACAATGTGGAAATTATTCCAGCGAAGGCGATTGTTACAACCGCGAACATATCGTGCCGCAAAGTCTATTTAATGAAGGCAGCCCGATGAAAAATGACATTCATACTGTACGTGCTACCGACGGAAAAGTGAACGGAATGCGAAGCAATTATCCTTTCGGGAAAGTGGGCAGCGCATCTTTTACTTCCCTCAACGGATCCAAAGTGGGCAGTTCAGTTTCCCCGGGATATTCAGGAACTGTTTTTGAGCCTATCGATGCTTTCAAAGGTGACGTAGCGAGAATGATTTTTTATTTTGTAACCCGTTATGAAACGCAATTGAGCGGTTTCAATTCCGGAAATATGTTGGGGGGAAGTGCTTATCCGGGACTTCAAAACTGGCAACTTCAGCAGCTGATGCTGTGGCACATTCAGGATCCTGTATCCAATGCAGAAATTTCTCGGAATAATGCTTCCTATACTTTTCAGGGAAACCGGAATCCTTTTATTGATAATCCACAATGGGTAAATGACATTTGGGGAACACCGGACAGTACGCCACCAACAGCACCAACAGCACTAACCGCGACCGGAACTACTACAAATTCTGTTTCGCTGAGCTGGACTGCTTCTACAGACAACATCGCCGTTGCGGCTTATGATATTTATATGAACGGAACCTACCACTCCACGGTGACAGGAACTTCCGCGAATGTACCGGGTCTGGCGGCTTCCACTACTTATTCTTTTTATGTTATTGCCAAGGACAGTTCAGGAAACTCATCTGCCGCCAGCAATATCATTTCCGCTACCACCCTTGCCGGAACTCCGGGAGGAAGTTGCGGTACAGAAGATTTTGAAAATATTCCTACAACAAATCCCGGAAGTTACAGCAGCAGAACCTGGACCAGCAACGGAATTACATGGACAGCGACCGATGCCAGAACCGACGAGACTATCAACAACAAAGCGATTACCATTCGCAACGGAAGCCTTACCTCTTCCACACTTTCGGGAGGAATCAGTTCCATCACCGTGACAACGCAATTGAAATTCTCCGGAAATGGCGGAAATTTAAATGTAGAAATCAACGGAACCAATGTGGGAACCATTCCTTACAGCTCAACAGTTACTACGTCTACTTTGAATAATCTGAATATTACCGGAAATGTGGTGATTAAAATTATTCAACCTAACTCTGGAGAACGCGTGGCAATAGATGATCTTACATGGTCCTGCTACACCTTAAATACCGCTGAAAACAATGCACAGGAAACTATAAAAGTGTATCCTAATCCTGTAGTGAACGGCGTATTATATGTAAAAGGAAAAGATCTCAAGAAAATAATAAGTGCTGAGATTTACAGCATGGAAGGACGTTTGATGCAACGCATTGCGCATCCGTTCAAAACTTCCTCTGAAATCCATCTTAATCATCTTGGAAGAGGAACTTACTTGCTGGTATTGGACGGAAAATCTCATAAAATTATTGTTCGATAACTTTTTAAATATCGCAAAAATCATCATCAAGGGCTCAGTTTTACTGAGTCTTTTTTGTATTTTTGAAAGATGAAGCCACCAAGAATTTTCGGGCTGATCGGCCGTAATATCTCCTACTCTTTTTCCAAAAAGTATTTCACCGATAAATTTGACCGTCTGATGCTGGAAGACACCTATCAGGTTTTTGATCTCAAAGATATTCAGGATACAGACGAAATTTTCAGAATGGAAGGACTTTCCGGGCTGAATGTCACCATTCCCTATAAAGAACAGATTCTTCCTTATCTGGATGCGCTGAGTGAAGAAGCACAACAAATTGGAGCTGTGAATACGATTGTAATCCAAAACGGGAGGAAAACCGGACACAATACCGATGCCGCAGGATTTGAGAAAAGCCTGCTCCTTCTAAAGAAAGATTTTCACGACAGCGCATTAATCTTAGGAAACGGAGGTGCTGCAAAAGCAGTACAGTATGTTTTCAGACAAATGGGCATTCCTTATGAAACGGTGAGCCGGAAAGGAAATCTGAATTTTGAAAATCTCAGTCCGGAATTGGTTCAACAAAGCCGGATTATTGTGCAGTGTACCCCAGTCGGCACGTTTCCGGCGACGGAAGATTGTGTGCCTTTCCCTTTTGAGAACCTCAGTCCACAACATTTGGTGATCGATCTCATCTACAATCCCCCGGTTTCGCAGTTTTTAAAAAATGCAGGAATTCGCGGTGCCACTACGCTGAACGGCCTCTATATGCTGGAACAACAGGCAGAAAAGGCCTGGGAACTCTGGAACCGCTGATGCATCCTAAAAAAAGCAAATCCTAAATGAGGTTTCAAAAAAAAATTATTATATTTATTGCCTGATTGTGGCACCATCGCCATACTCTGTATATATTGACCTTTATCTCAAAAAGATTTGCTATGATTACGGACCAGCCCAACTCCGAAAACCAAGACATGAATGCTGAAAACGAAGCTGTTCAACCGTCAACGTCTGAAAATAAGATTCAACACGATTCTGAAAACGCTGAAAAAGAGATTTCAGCTCAGGAAGATTCTCAAACAGAAGCTGTTTCTGAAGAAGTAAAAGAAACTTCCAATGAACCGAAATCTGTAGTTTCTTCTGAAGAAGAACCTGACACTGAACAACTAGAAGAAATTCAGGACAGTTCTGAAAAAGAACAGGTTCAGCCAGCATCAGAAAATCAAGAAAACAACGCTGGAAACGAAGCTGTTCAACCAACCTCTGAAGATCAGATTCAACCTTCTTCTGAAAACGGAGAAGAAGAGATTCCGGTTCAGGAAGATCCGAAGCCTGAAATAGCGTCTGAAGAGGTGAAGGAAACTTCTGCTGAAGAGAACAAGCCGGAACCGAAATCTGAAGTTATTTCTGAAGAAAAAACTAAGGCTGAAGAATCTGAAGAAATTCACGAAACTTTGGAAGACGAACATAAAGAAGACGAGCTTTCCGGACTGACATTGCCACAGCTCATGGAGCGTATGGAACAGCTGATTAATCTAAATAATGCCGGAGCTTACCATAAAAAATTTCACCAACTGAAAGAACATGCTTTCAAAATCATTCATGATGAATCGGAAGAGCATAAAAATCAGGCTGCCGAAACAGAACTTCCGGAAGAGCAAGTTCATTATGAACACCCTTCTCAGGCCAAACTTTCTGGATTAATTTCAATTTTCAGGGAAAAACAAGATGCTTTTCACCAACAGCAAGATGTGGAACAGGCAAAAAATCTGGAACAACGTCAAAGTATCATTGAGAGGTTGAAAAATCTATATACCAATTCGGAACCGGGAGTGAATCTTTTTAAAGAAATCCGTGAAATAAAACAAGAATGGGGAAATGCCGGGCAAGTAGCCAAATCAGAATTTAAAATACTGAATAACAATTACTTTCATCATCTGAATCAGTTTTATCAGATGCTGGATATGAACAAGGAATATCTGGAACAGGAATACAGCCACAATCTTGAAAAAAGACAACATATTATTGAAAGAGCCCAAGAGCTGGAAAAAGAATCTTCTGTTCAGAAAGCATTAAACGAACTGCAGTTTCTGCACAAATTGTGGAAGGAAGAAGCAGAACCTGTTGCTGAAGAATTCAGAGAAAAAACATGGGAGGTTTTTAAAGAAATTTCTAACCGGATACACGAAAGAAAGAGTGAGTTGAACGCTCAAATGGAAGCGGAACAACAAGAGAATCTGGAGAAAAAAAACAGCATTATAGAGGAAATTAAAAAACTGGTTTCGCCCGAGAAAGAACCCAACCATCATTATTGGCAAACCGCCATAAAAACAGTGGAAGAACTGCGGGCCAACTTCCTGAAAACCGGAAATGTTCCCAGGAAAATATCCAATCAGAACTGGAATGATTTTAAAGAAACAATCCGGAACTTTAATTCAGCTAAAAATGAATTCTACAAAAATCTGAAAAACAATCAGCAACATAACCTAAATGAAAAAATGAGGCTCATTCAGACTGCAAAAGAAAATATGCATTCTGAAGATTGGGATACTGCCGTTCCGCTTTTCAAAAAACTTCAGGATGACTGGAAAACGATCGGGCATGTTCCCAGAAGTATGGCCAATAAAGTTTGGGACGAGTTTCGCGAAGCCTGCAATGTATTCTTCAACCAATACAGAGCAAAAAATAATGCGCAAAACGACAACTGGAAAGAGAATTTTCGACAGAAAAAAGCACTTCTTGAGGAATTGAAAACCGTGACTGATGAAGAAGGGAGTGTAGAAAAAATAGAACAAATCAAAACTTCATGGAACAATATCGGGAAAGTTCCGAGAGAGAAAATCGGCATCAACTCTGAGTTTAACAAAACCATGAGAGAAAAGATGAAGCTGAACAAAATCCATGATTATGAACTGAAAGAAGATGGATTGAGCGAAGGCCAGATTACTGATAAAGCGCGGAAAATCAAGAATCAGATTGGAGATCTGGAAGCGGAGATTGTAAAACTGGAAAACAACCTTGGATTTTTTACCAATCCTTCACGTGAAAATCCGCTTTTGAGAGATACTTACAACACAATTGATCAAAAAAAGGCTCAGTTGGAATCTATGAAACAAAGCCTTCATCAAATCATTGCAGGCGAATAAATTTACATCCTATTAAAAAAAGTGGCGGAGCATCGAGACTTCGCCTTTTTTAATCCTATGAATCATGATGAAATCTACCTTCAGCGGTGTATAGAACTTGCTGAAAAAGCGGCAGGAAACACTTTTCCGAATCCTTTGGTTGGATGTGTTATTGTGCATAACCGCGTCATTATCGGAGAAGGGTATCATCAACGGGCGGGAAGTCCTCACGCCGAAATTCATGCTATCGCGTCAGTTAAAAATCCAGAACTTTTGCCGGAATCTACGCTGTATGTTTCCCTGGAACCCTGTTCACATTACGGAAAAACACCACCCTGCGCTGCGAAACTCGTGGAAATTGGTTTCAAAAGAGTGGTAATCGGAAGTACAGACTGTAATGAAAAAGTTTGCGGACAAGGTATAAAATTATTGAAACAAGCCGGAATTGACGTAACGACGGGAGTTCTTGAAAAAGAATGTCTGGAGTTAAACAAAAGATTTTTCACTTATCATGAGAAAAAAAGACCTTATATTCTTCTGAAATGGGCGCAGTCTGCAGACGGGTTTATGGACAAAAACTTCCGGCCGGCAGCGATTTCGGACGAAATCACCCATCAATACATGCATCAGATGCGCGCAGAGGAACATGCTATATTAGTGGGAACCAACACTGCTCTGAACGATAATCCCAGTCTTACGGTGCGTCAGGTCTCGGGGAAAAATCCAATCAGGATTCTCATCGATTTTGATTTGAAAGTTCCTTCTGATTTTAATATTTTTAATGATGAAGCGCCAACATTTATTTTCAACTCTGTGAAAGAAATGCAAGACGGTCATCTTACTTTCATTAAAACCGAAAGGCAGGATTTTCTGAAACATCTGATGGCCACTCTCTTTGAAAAACAGATACAATCGGTAATGATTGAAGGTGGCAGAAACACCCTTCAACACTTTATTGACAGCTCTCTTTGGGACGAAGCCGTGGTAATTCATAATGAACACCTACATTTCAAAAAAGGAACAGCAGCTCCAGTTCTGCCTGTTTCTCCTGAAGTGAAAAACGTAATTTCTCAAAACACGATTTATTATTATAAAAATCATTAATTAAAACTGAAGTGTATCAGTAATGTATGAACTCACCACAATTGAAACTTCTGTTGATTCCGTTCTTTTAAAAGAAAAAGGAAGTAAATTTATCGGTTATGCGTTTCCGGTTCATGATGAAAACAGCATGAAAACCTGTCTGGAAGGTGTAAAAACGGAACATCCAAAGGCTACACACCATTGTTATGCTTTTCGGATCGGACTTGAAGGTGAATTGCACAGAGCTAACGATGACGGAGAACCCGCAGGAAGTGCCGGACTTCCGATTTACAATCAGCTTTTAGCGCATGGCGTTACCAATATTCTTCTGATCGTTGTCCGGTATTATGGTGGTACCAAACTTGGTGTTTCAGGATTGGTAAAAGCGTATAAAGAAACCGCAAAACTGACGCTGGAATCTTCAAAAATTATTACCCGGGAACTAGAGACAGAACTTTCCGCAAGTTTCAGTTTCAGTCAGCAACATCTTATTTTTACCCTTCTCAACAAAGCCGGAGCGCAGATTCTCGAATTTGAAAGTGAACATAACTGCCGCATTCGTGCCATGGTAAAACTGTCACAAAAAAAAAGCATTTCAGAACAATTGTCCGAAATGCTTCATGTTTCTTTTAGTTTTGCAACTTAATCGCTGCTTCTTCCTGTGAGCAACGATGCAAAATAGATCAACTGTGCAAGGGAACCTAATGCAGCAACAACGTAGGTTCTTGCAGCCCATTTCAAACTGTCCTGTGCACCTTCATATTCAGCATTATTGGCTAGCGTACCTGAACTTCTGAGCCAGGCCAATGCCCTATTGCTCGCATCATATTCAACAGGCAGGGTAACAAATGCAAAAAGAGTGGTTACCGCAAACAGGATAACACCTGCTAAAAGCAAAGTTTTATTTCCGCTGGTTGCCATCACCACAATACCAGCCATCAAGACAAACTGAAGAAGTCTGGAAGAAATGTTAACCGCAGGAACCATTTTGGAACGAAGTTGCAGCATGGCATATCCTACCGCATGTTGTACTGCGTGCCCTGTTTCGTGAGCTGCCACTGCTGCAGCAGCTGCATTTCTCTGCATATAAACACCTTCGGATAAATTAATGGTTTTATTTTGTGGATTATAGTGATCTGTAAGCTGTCCCGGAACAGAGATGACCTGCACATCCTGAATCCCGTTGTCTCGCAGCATTTTTTCAGCAATTTCTTTTCCGGACATTCCATTCTGCAAATGAACATTCGAATAATGTGCAAATTTAGAACGGAGCCTGTTCTGGACGATCATACTAATGATAAAAACTGCTCCGATAATTAAGTAATAACTCATTGTGTTTGTATAAAATTTTGATTAATTTTTTCTTAATATTTTATGTAAAAACTATGCCAAATAAAGCCCATTATGACAAGTTTCAGCTATATTTGTGTATTGAAATCCAAAAGCCTGAAACATCATGTCCGAGATCTCAGTTATTGAAGTAAAATCCACCAAAGAAATGATGGCTTTCATCACATTTCCGATGGAACTTTACAAAAATAACAAAAATTTTGTTCCGCCACTCATTGCTGAAGAAAAACAAATTTGGAATCCCCGTCATAATCCCGCTTTACAATATTCGGAAGCGCGACTGTTTCTCGCTTACAGAGATCAGAAAATCGTTGGAAGAACTGCCGTAATTATCAATTTTAAAGAAAAAAAAGAACTCGGCATCGATAAAGTCCGGTTCGGATGGATCGATTTTGTTGATGACCCCGAGATTTCGCAAGTGCTGATCGAAAAAATAAAAGATTATGCCAGGGAAAAAAACATTCCGAAAATAGAAGGCCCGATGGGATTTACCAATCTGGACAAATCCGGTGTGCTAACCAAAGGTTTCGACCGTTTGGCCACCATGATCGGCATTTACAACGCGCCCTATTATGCTGAACATTTTGAAAAAGCAGGATTAGAAAAAGAGAAAGAATGGGTAGAATATGAGCTGGTATTTCCAGAACAACTGCCGGAAAAAATCATCAGGTTTAATGATCTCATTCTCCAAAAATATCAACTTAAAGTCCTTAACTTTAATTCAAAGAAAGAAATTCTGCCGTATGTAGAGCCCATGTTCAAGCTGCTGGACGAAACTTATAGACATCTCTCAAGCTACACCCCGATTACGGATGAACAAATTCATACCTACCGTGACAAATATTTTAAATTTATTGACAAGGATTACATCGTCGCCATCACGGATTCTCAGGGAAAATTAATTTCGTTCGCCATCACCATGCCTTCTTATTCAAAGGCACTTCAAAAAGCGAACGGCAGACTTTTTCCTTTTGGTTGGTGGCATCTGTTGCAAGCTGGAAAAAGAAACGACAGAGCCAATTTTTACCTTATTGGAATTCATCCCGATTATCAGAAAAGGGGTATCACTTCGGTTATTTTTAAAGAAATCTATGATGTTTTTAAACAAAAAGGAGTGAAATATCTCGAAACGAATCCTGAGTTGGAAGAAAATAAAGCCATCCAACTTCTTTGGCAGGATTATGAGCCGGTAAATCACAAAAGAAGACGAACGTATTCCCTCACACTATGAAAAAGCAACTCTATATTTATGCCGTGTTGATCGCAATTTTTATCCTTTACAACCAATTTTTTCAGGTAGAGGACGAAAAAACAAACACCATAATCAATATTTTGTTTGCCAGTTTCCTGTTTCTTTACATTGGATACCTTGCTTTTCTGGCGCTTCGGAAGATTAAAAAAACCTCCCGAAAATAATTATTTTGAATTATTATAAATTATCGATAGCTTACTTTTATCATCTTTGATTTTTACAGTTCAGATTCTGTTTTTAAGGTATTAATCATTAAATTTGCAGATTAAGGAACACCGAAATGATGAAAATAAAAGATTCATCATTCCGTTCTGAACTTATACTGATGGATAAAATCAGCCATCCCGGAAAGTAAAAAAACGATTATGAATTTACCTGAAAATTACATTCCCATTATTATACAGGCAGCTGTAGGGTTGGGTTTTGTATTACTCTCTCTTGCCGGCACTCATTTTCTGGGCCCAAAACAAAGTAAGGCCAAGAATGCTAAGAATGACACGTTTGAATGCGGGGTGGAAGTAGAAGGCAATGCAAGAACTCCTTTCTCGGTTAAATATTTCCTCACCGCTGTGCTCTTTGTATTATTCGATGTGGAAATCGTATTCTTCTATCCTTATGCGGTCAATTTCCGGGAATTTGGAATGGAAGGATTTTTAGCGGTGCTTACCTTTGTTTCGGTTTTTTTCCTCGCATTTCTTTATGTGTGGAAACGCGGTGCACTGGATTGGGACCGATAAATATTAATTTTTAAAAAAAACATTATGTCAGATAATAAACCAACCGTAAGAATGGATGCCACCCCACCCGATGGCTTGGAAGGGGAAGGTTTCTTTGCTACTAAATTAAGCAGTGTTATTGGTTTGGCAAGAAGCCATTCACTTTGGCCACTGCCTTTTGCCACTTCATGCTGCGGTATCGAATATATGGCTTTCCTGAATCCAACCTTTGACGGTGCCAGATTCGGAATGGAAAGAAACTCTTTTTCGCCGCGCCACGCAGATATGTTGATGGTATGCGGAACTATTTCCAAAAAATTAGGTCCCGTTTTGAAACAGGTTTACACTCAGATGGCAGAACCAAGATGGGTAGTTGCCGTAGGAGCGTGCGCCAGCAGCGGAGGAATTTTTGACACTTATTCTGTACTACAGGGAATTGACAAAATAATTCCAGTAGATGTGTATGTACCGGGATGTCCGCCGAGACCAGAGCAAATCATAGAAGGTGTTATGCAAGTTCAGGCACTCGCTCAGAGCGAAAGTATCAGAAGAAGAGATATGCCACAGTACAAAGAACTTTTAGAATCATACGGAATACAATAATTTCAGATTCAACAATCTTGAATTTTGAATGAACAATATGACCAACGAATTTGTTTTAGAAGCCCTCAGCAGAGAATTCCCCGAAAGCATTCTGCACAGTTCAGAACCTTATGGCATGCTGACCTTGGAAATAAAAAAAGAAGACATCAAAAAAGTGATCCATCACCTTCGCGATTCTTCTCTGGAATTTAATTTTTTAACAGATGTCACGGGTATTCATTATCCTGAACAGCCGGAAAAGGAATTAGGTGTTATTTATCATCTTCACAATATGAAAGAAAATTTCAGAATCCGCCTGAAAGCTTTTGCAAAAAGAGAGGAAGCGGAGTTTGAAACCCTTACCGATCTGTTTGCGGGTGCCAACTGGATGGAGCGTGAAACGTATGATTTCTTCGGAATCATCTTTAAGGGACACCCCGATTTGAGAGTTATTCTGAATATGGAAGACCTTGGGTATCATCCGATGTTGAAGGAATACCGCCTTGAAGACGGCACCAGGACTGATAAGGATGATAAAATGTTCGGAAGATAAAGCTGCATCCAAAGCCAAAATTATGAAAGACAATAAATTATCAAATATCATCAGCCAATATTCTTCCGAAGAGCATGTTGACGGACAGTTGTACACCCTGAATTTAGGGCCTACGCATCCGGCAACGCACGGCATTTTTGAAAACGTTCTTACTATGGACGGCGAAAAAATCTTGCATTCGGAGCAAACTATAGGATATATTCACAGGGCTTATGAAAAAATCTGTGAAAGAAGAAATTTCGCTCAAATTACCACGTTAACAGACCGTATGAACTACTGTTCTGCGCCCATCAATAACTTAGGATGGCACATGACGGTGGAAAAACTCATCGGTTGCGAAGTTCCAAAACGGGTAGATTATATGCGGGTTATCATGATGGAAATCGCCCGTATTGCAGATCACTTGGTGTGCAATGGCGTAACCGCTATGGATGCGGGAGCTATCACCGGACTCACATATCTTTTCCGCGAAAGAGAAGCTATTTATGAGTTGTATGAGCAGATATGCGGGGCAAGAATGACCACTAATATGGGAAGAATCGGAGGTTTTGAAAGAGATTTTTCTCCGAAATTTCATGAACTTTTACAAGCCTGGCTCAAAAAATTCCCTAAAATATGGAGCGAGTTCTGTGCTTTGAATGAAAGAAACCGGATTTTTATGGATCGTTGTATCAATGTAGGAGGAATATCGGCAGAAAGGGCTTTGAGCTACGGTTTTACAGGACCAAACCTTCGGGCAGCCGGCGTAGATTATGATGTACGGGTAGCAGATCCTTATTCTTCTTATCAGGATTTTGATTTTACTATTCCCGTTGGAACTTCTGGAGATACTTACGACCGGTTTATGGTGCGCCAGCAGGAAGTTTGGGAAAGCTTAAAAATCATTGAGCAAGCTTATAAAAATTTACCCGATGGAGATTTCCATGCAGATGTTCCCGAATTTTATTTGCCCGAAAAAGCTGATATTTACAACAATATGGAAGCGCTGATTTATCACTTCAAAATTGTGATGGGTGAAACAGATGTACCGAAAGGCGAAGTTTATCACGCTGTGGAAGGAGGAAATGGCGAACTTGGATTCTATCTGGTGAGCGACGGCGGCAGATCTCCATACAGGCTGCACTTCAGAAGGCCGTGTTTTATTTACTATCAGGCTTATCCGGAAATGATCAAAGGATCCATGATCTCGGACGCTATTGTAACCATGTGCTCCATGAACGTGATTGCCGGGGAACTGGATGCATAAACCGAAAGTCAGAAAAAAGGAAAAATAACTTTTCAAAAAGAAGAAAAATTGGACAAAAACTGTAGAGTATATTCTCTTTTGTTCTTTGTTTTTTAATCTAAATAAAGATGAGCGAAACGATTGCTTTCAAACCTGAAACTTTAAAACAGGTCAATAAAATTATCGCAAGATATCCGGAAGGAAAACAAAAATCTGCCCTTATTCCAATTCTGCATGTAGCACAAGAGGAATTTGGGGGCTGGCTGGATGTTCCTGTCATGGATTATGTTGCCGTTATTTTGAATATAAAGCCTATTGAAGTGTATGAAGTGGCTACTTTCTACACGATGTTCAATATGAAGCCAGTCGGAAAATATGTTCTGCAAGTATGTAGAACCGGCCCTTGCCTTACAAGAGGAAGCGAAAAAATCCTGAGTCATATCCGTACTCAACTGAACATCAAAGACGGAGAAACCACTGCCGATGGGCTTTTTACGCTGAAACCTGCGGAATGTCTCGGAGCCTGCGGTTATGCACCGATGATGCAGCTGGGCAAGTTTTATCAAGAAAATTTAACGATTGAAAAAGTAGATGAAATCCTGAATCTTTGCAGACAGGGAACTTTTGCTTTGGATTAACTGAATAATAAAAATGAGTAAAAAACTTTTACTTAAAGACGCTAACGTAGAGGGAATCCGGCATTTCGAGGTGTACAGAAAACGAGGCGGTTACGAAGCACTGGAAAAAGCGTTGAAAATGACTCCCGAAGAAATTTTGGAAGAGGTAAAAACTTCCGGCCTTCGCGGTCGTGGCGGAGCAGGTTTCCCTACCGGTTTGAAATGGAGTTTCCTTGCAAAACCCGAGGGAGTACCCAGACATTTGGTTGTAAACGCCGATGAATCTGAGCCTGGAACCTTTAAAGACAGATACCTCATGGAATTTCTACCACACCTTCTGATTGAAGGAATGCTGATTTCTTCCTTCTGTCTTGGCAGCCATCTTTCCTACATCTATATCCGCGGCGAATATACATGGATTACCGACATTCTGGAAGAAGCAATAGAAGAAGCCAGAAAAGAAGGATTCTTAGGTAAAAACATTCTGGGAACGGGCTTCGACTGTGAGATTTATGTGCAGCGCGGTGCCGGAGCTTACATTTGTGGCGAGGAAACTGCCCTTCTGGAATCCTTGGAAGGAAAAAGAGGAAACCCAAGGCTGAAACCACCATTTCCGGCGGTAAAAGGACTTTGGGAAAGGCCTACCGTAGTGAATAATGTAGAATCTATTGCTTCAGTAGTTCCGATCATCAACATGACCGGTGCAGAATATGCGAAGATCGGTGTTGGAAAATCTACGGGAACCAAACTTATTTCGGCATGCGGAAACATCAACAAACCGGGCGTTTACGAAATCGATATGACCATTACGGTGGAAGAATTCATTTATTCCGACGAATATTGCGGTGGAATTCCCAATGGAAAAAGGCTGAAGGCCTGTATTCCAGGAGGTTCTTCTGTGCCCATTGTTCCTGCCAATTTATTGTTGAAAACCATCAACGGCGAACCCAGATACATGAACTACGAATCCTTGGCAGACGGCGGTTTTGCTACAGGAACCATGATGGGATCCGGCGGTTTTGAAGTGCTGGATGAAGACCAGTGCATTGTGGAACACACCATGACCTTAGCAAGATTTTATGCCCACGAAAGTTGCGGCCAGTGTACACCGTGCCGCGAAGGAACACCGTGGATGTATAGAATTCTGAAAAAAATAGAAAAAGGAGAAGGAACCTTGGAAGATATCGATTTGCTTTGGGACATCCAAAGAAAAATTGAAGGAAACACCATCTGTCCTCTGGGTGATGCCGCAGCGTGGCCCGTAGCAGCAGCCATAAGACATTTCAGAGATGAATTTGAATGGCACGTGAAAAATCCGGAACTCTCCCAAACACAAAATTACGGTTTGGCCAATTACGCTGATCCTATTCCTGCTCCGGCAGCCAATTAATTAAATACAGAAAGCATTTGCTTGATTGAAATATGAGCGAAGAAGTTAAAAAATTTAAAATCACTATCGACGGTCAGGAAACTGAAGTCGTTCCGGGCACTACCATTCTGGAAGCAGCAAGACAAATCGGAGGAAAATCTGTACCGCCCGCGATGTGCTATTATAAGCCGCTGGAAACCAGTGGCGGACGATGCAGAACCTGTCTGGTAGAAGTATCCAAAGGTTCGGAAGCGGATCCAAGGCCAATGCCAAAACTAGTGGCCAGTTGCAGAACCGGAGTAATGGACGGAATGGAAGTGAAAAACCTGAATTCCGAAAAAACCCAGGAAGCAAGACACG
Organism: Chryseobacterium sp.; assembly: GCA_015478785.1. Classification (GTDB taxonomy): domain Bacteria; phylum Bacteroidota; class Bacteroidia; order Flavobacteriales; family Weeksellaceae; genus Chryseobacterium_A. Next base: position 14,637 of record JADMKO010000132.1, read on the forward strand.
CCGTGACGGAATTCCTGCTGATCAACCATCCGTTAGATTGCCCAATCTGCGACCAGGCAGGAGAATGCCATCTTCAGGATTTAGGGTATGAACACGGCCTTGAACGTACAAGAATCGAATTTGAAAGGAGAACCTTCGAACCGGAAGATATCGGACCTTACATCAAACTTCACATGAACAGATGTATCCTGTGTGCAAGATGCGTTCTTCTGGCGAACCAACTGACGGAAGAGCGTGAACACGGAATTCTTTTCAGAGGTGAACAGGCAGAGATTTCAACGTATCTGAATAAAGCGCTGGATAATGATTTCATCGGAAACGTGATCGATGTTTGTCCTGTAGGCGCATTAACCGAT
>JADMKO010000133.1:0-12452 GCA_015478785.1 Chryseobacterium sp.
ATTGGGAACTGTTTACGAATATGAGAAATGTCGAACATGATACTTATTTAGAAAGGTTCAAATTTACGCTTTTTTTACGACTGGCGGTTTCAGCTGTCATTTACTGAAACAAAAAACCCGCTGAAATCAGCGGGCAATATTTACTTTTTTAGAAAAAATTATTCTGCAGCAGCTTGCTCAGTTGCAGGAACTTCGCCTTCTGCAGTTGTTTCTTCTTCTTCATCATCATCCACAGCACCACCTTTCAGAGCAGTTCTGGACATTCTCACAGCAACAATAACTGCATTGTCAGGATGCATGAATGTATAGTTTTCGTTTTTGATATCGCCGATATACAGTTTGCTTCCTATTTTAAGAGGAGTAATATCTACAACGATCTCATCCGGTAAGTTAGCAGGAATCGCTTTCAGCTTCAGTTTTCTGAAGGCTTGACGCAACACACCACCCGCAACAACACCTTTTGCACGTCCTGTAATACGAACAGGAACGTCTATAACTACCGGTTTGTCTTCAGATAATTGATAGAAGTCTGCATGAAGAATTTGATCGGTAATCGGATGAAACTGAATGTCCTGAAGTACTGCCGGAATCGTTTCTCCGTCAATAACCAGTTCTACCGTGTGTGCTTCAGGGGTATATACCAGATTTTTGAATGCTTTCTCTTCTGTAGAGAAATTCAAAGGTCCATTACCTCCGTAAACAACACAAGGAACTAATTCAGCATCACGTAAAGCTTTTGTAGACTTTTTGCCCACGCTTTCTCTTTTTGCACCTTGAATTGTAATAGATTTCATTAGATAAAATGTTTGATTTTTTTAAGGTTGCAACGATAATAATATTTGCGACAAAAAAAAACCTTCTTTTTTATGAAGAAGGTTCGTTATTTTTAAATTATAAATTTATCGCTGATGGATTTGTGTTCGTGTACCATTTTCATTACATCGGCAAAAAGGGATGCGCAGGAAAGGACTTTAATTTTTGACGAAAGTTCTGTTTTTACAGGAATAGTATCAGTAACAATAACTTCAGAAAGTGCTGAATTTTCAATGTTTTCATACGCTTTCCCCGAAAGTACAGGATGTGTGGCCATTGCTCTGACAGATTTTGCGCCGTTTTTCATCAGAATTTCCGCAGCTTTACACAGGGTTCCTGCAGTATCAATCATATCATCAATAAGAATAACATTGCGGCCGGTTACATCTCCAATCAGGAGCATTTCTTCCACAACATTGGCTTTTTTTCTTTCTTTATAGGCGATTACCACCTCGGCTCCCAGATACCCTGCATAATTTTTTGCTCTTTTGGCGCCTCCCATGTCCGGAGATGCAATGGTGAGATTATCCAGGTTTAAAGAATGAATATAATCCACAAAAATAGTAGAAGCGTAAAGATGATCCACCGGAATTTCGAAGAAACCCTGAATCTGGTCGGCGTGTAGATCCATCGTCATGATCCGTGTGGCGCCGGCAGCAGTAAGAAGATTGGCCACCAGTTTTGCTCCAATTGGTGCGCGAGGTTTATCCTTTCTGTCTTGTCTGGCAAGCCCGTAATAAGGAAGTACCACCGTGATGCTTTTTGCAGAAGCCCGTTTTGCAGCATCAATCATGAGAAGGAGTTCCAAAAGATTGTCTGCCGGAGGAAAAGTGGAGCCGATCAGGAAAACGCGTCCTCCACGCACAGACTCATCCAACACGGGTTCGAATTCGCCGTCACTGAATTCCTGAAAGTTTATTTTCCCCATTTCCTGCCCATAATGCTTAGCAATTTTATCGGCAAGATCTTTACTCGTTCGTGTAGAAAACAGATAACTTAACTGTTCAGCCATTTTTACTTTTTTATATGATGCAAATTTAAAAAAATAAAACCACCTGAGGGATTTCAGATGGTTTTAAAAATTATTAAATTAATGGGCCGTTATGGAAATGCAACTCCGGAATATTTGTTGATGTCCGTGAGTGGTAAATTAGAACCATATTTCGCATTAATCGCTTTAATAAATTCGTTGGCAATCAGCCCTGCTCCTCTTCCGGTAAGGTGCACTCCGTCTAGAGAAAAGGTTCCTCCAGTAACGAATTCAGCAGTGTATTTCACACTATTCCACCGGATTCCTGATGTTGAAGACAGTTCCACCATTTTAGAATGCGCGTTTACAAAAGCGAGGCCTTTGGATTGCGCAATCGTATTTAAAGAAACGTTATAAGCATTGGTAGCTGTTATTACTTTGTTTGCTTCCATTTCAGTAAGAACATATTGGTCAGTTAGAGGAACTGAAGTACCTCCTCCTGCTGAAGGGGTCAGAACTGCAGATGCAGTAAGCAGAATAAGATCATTCGCAGTGGTTTGACGGTAAGAAGGAATTTGCATTGCAGTAAGATTCGTAAGATCTTTATCTACAATCACGGCTCCGTTGGCGATTCCTGCTTCAAATTTTATCAGTCTTTTTTGATATTCAGCATCAGTAATCAACGCAAAAGATTTCGCCTGTGCCAATGCAGCGTTATATTGTGCGTAACCGCTATTCAGTTGGGTTACCTGAGAGTCGTTCAGCCCGGCAATCGGCATCGCGGGAACTCTTGTAAAAAACGGAATCGAAGTTACACTCGGAATATTGGCAATAACGCCTTTGGCTCCGTTAGCAGTAAGTGCATTAACATAATTATTGATCACCGAAGCGAATACGGTGGGATCTGTAATATCATTCGCGCCATAAGTTGCCGGATTCATATTTCCTTTTTGGTCTACACCTGCACCCCCACTTGTTGCGTAAGAAAGAACATCATTATTCCCAATCCATAAGGAAAAGAAAGTGGGATTTAATTCTAACGCATCAGTTAATACGGAAGAAGTGGTAGGGTTTTTAGCAAATCTTATAAAGTAAGGATTTGCCGCATTGGGCAAGTTGGCAGGATTTCCGTAGCCTGCAATTCCAAGGTGGAACGATTTCGCACCCGGAACCCCCATGTTGTGATAAGGCCCGGAACTGAAGATATTGGCTAAAGTGGTTGCTCCTACTCCTGGCGCAATGCTGAGTTCCATAGTAGAAGTAAGGATTCTCTTATTGGAAAATCCCACCGAGGGAATTCCGCCTAAGTTATCCGCCATCAAAGGCTGTCTGAAATCTCCTCCGCCTGCGAGTTTCATTTGTGATGCTACAATAAGCGGGTAAGATTCGTTCTGTCCGTCAATATACAGTGCTCCGTCTCTATATCCGGCTGTAAGTGAGTTTCCTAATGCAACATATCTGCTGAAATCGGCACTGCCGCTGGTTACAGGAATTTGGGTCAGGTCATTTTCAAAGTCAGTATCGCAACTGTATGAGAACAGAATCAGAGATACTGCGAGGGTTGATATGAATATTTTTTTCATGCTTTTTTAATTTAAATTATAATTAACTCCTAAACCAAAATAAAAAGTTCTGGCTTTCGCCTGTCCGGCAAAATTAATATTTTGATTGTTAAAGGTCCGGCTTTTCGGGAAAGATACAGCAGCAGCCAAATCTACACCCAGGTTTCCGAAGTTTAATCCAATACCACCCGTAGCTACATTCGCGTCGAAAGAAGGAGTTTCAGGAATAAAGTTGTTGTCCTCATACGGGGATTCATCATAATACCAGCCCAGTCTTCCTGCGATCATCGAATTGAATTTATACTCCGTTCCCAGTCTGTAAGTTCGGGTATTATGGAAGTTTTTAGGATTTACCAATACCGTAGGATCTGTTTGGTTGCCGGCCGGTGCGTTTTCAAAATCCAGAGTCAGTTTTTCATATTTCTCCCAGCCTGTATAGTTCATTTCGGCAGAAATTTTCCAACTTGGAGTTACTTTATAGGTTGCACCCAAAGTATATTCTTCTGCAAGAGGAAGTGTTGCTTTGAATTTATCCTGTCCGTTAGCATTCAGGCCTAACAGGGGATAAATTGCCTGACTTACGTTGAAGGTTGCTGTCCCGTTTTCCGCTTTCATATTTACAGAAGAGCGATACGCAATACTCAGATCCAGATTATCTTCCGGTCGGAAATAGAATCCCATCCCGAATCCGTGTCCTGTCGCTTTTTCGTCTTTAATATTAAGCGTTCCGCTGAATCCTGTAACCGCTTTGTCCCAATCTACAGATCCTGTAGCATAAATGTAACTTACTCCTACAGAAGCCCAAGGTGCAAGCTTTACAGAAACCATAGGCTGAAAATACATAGATTTCAACGACATTTTCTGTACAATTTCTCGTCCAGCCCAATCTTCAGGCCATTGAATGGTGCTTCCGAAAGGTGTTGTGAAACTGAAACCTACGGAAACATTGTCCAATACTTTATATGCTACCGCAGCATAAAGCGGAGTTCCGATGGGATTATCGGTCTCATACGACTGCCGAGTATCAAAATTTTGATAGGTAACAGAAGAAATGGCACCAAAACCACCTGCTGCTACACTTAACTTTGATGGGATAAATGAAATCCCTGCCGGATTGAAGAACGCTATACTTGCGTCTTCTGCATGTGCACTGGTATGAGCCATAGCCAGTTGTTTCACACCTTGTAGCGAAACTCTGAACCCGCCGGCGTAGGTGCAAACACCTGCTAATAACGCTGTGGAAATTAAAATTCTTTTCATAAACTAGATTTAGTATTCAAATATAAAATATATTTACACACCATGTTAATTTTTCTTAATATTTTTGATGAATAACAATATTTTAATTATGCTGAAAATAATACAAAGCCATAAGTTGTGCGTTCAAACCGAATCAATACATGATCTTTCTGCAAGAGAAATAAAATTATTCTAAATTTGCAGATTAACAAATATAAAACAATAGAAATATGAGTTGCGGATGCAAAACATCCGGAGATTCTGCTCATAACTGCGGCACGAAATCCGCAAACGGTTGCGAAAATGTAGATACCTGTGGTAATAGCTATAAATTAAGTGTTTTTGACTGGCTTTCCAACGTTCAGAATCCTTCTTCACAAAAATGTGATATTGTAGAAGTGAGGTTTAAGAATGACCGGAAGTGCTTTTTTAAGAATGTACATAGTTTGCCACTGCACATTGGAAGCGTCGTAACAGTAGAATCAAATTCCGGACACGATGTAGGAGTCGTAAGCCTTACCGGCGAGCTGGTAAGAATCCAAATGAAAAAGAAACATTTTCCCGAGGAGAGCGTTTTAAAAATATACAGATTGGCCAATCAGAGAGATATCGAAGTTTGGCAGGAAGCGAGAAAAAAAGAAGATTCCGTAAAAATAGAAGCCCGAAGAATTGCCCAAAACCTTTTTCTCCAGATGAAAATCACGGATGTAGAGTATCAGGGTGATGCGGGGAAAGTAACCTTCTATTACACAGCGGAAACCAGAATAGATTTCCGTCAGTTGATTAAAGATCTAGCGGGAACCTTCCGGACTAAAATTGATATGAAACAAATTGGTTTCCGACAGGAAGCAGCCAAAATCGGCGGGATAGGTTCCTGCGGACGCGAACTTTGCTGCTCCACCTGGCTTACGGATTTCCGTTCTGTGAATACCAATGCAGCCCGTTATCAGCAATTGAGTATTAATCCACAAAAACTGGCCGGACAATGCGGGAAACTTAAGTGCTGTCTGAATTATGAACTCGACAGTTATCTGGATGCGCTACATGATTTTCCTTCCACTTCTACCATGTTGGATACTGAAAAAGGCAGAGCTTTCTGCATTAAAATCGATGTATTCAAAAAGAAAATGTGGTTTGCTTATGTAGACAGTTCCATGGCATGGTACGATCTGGATATCATGGATGTGAAAAAAATGATCTCACAGAATAAAAGAGGAGAGAAAGCCAAACCTTTAGAGGAACTAAGGCTCGCTCATCCGGAATCTTTATCTAAAAATACAGATCTGATTCAGGAAAGCAGTGTAGATCGCTTTGAAAGAAAAAACCGCGGCAAGAGCAAAAATCGGAAACCGGAGCAGAAGAAACCTCAGGAAAATAGAAATAATTCTGCAGAAAAACCGTTTCGTGGAAGTAAAAAGCCCAATAACAGAACAGAAAAACCAATTGCAAAAGAAGGTGCAGCACAACCAGTCCATAAGAAGAAATTCAAGAAAAAACCCTCACCGAAACGGGATGATAATGCATAGATTATTGCTTTTGTTTGGAGTCTCGCTGTCCGTGGCCAGCTGTATTCCCTCTTCGGGAGAAGTGCAGATGAAGCCTTTGAATGGAAATTGGAATAAGAAAGCGGAACAGGTCTTCGATATTGATATTCAAGACGCGCAGAATCCCAAAAATCTTATATTTGTCGTAAGGAACAATAACAGTTACCCTTACAGCAATATCAGGCTCATCGTCAATTTTGAGGATGCTAAAAACAAAAAGAAAGAGACCGATACACTGAATTATATTCTCGCAAAACCTAATGGCGAATGGATCGGAACCGGTTTTGGGGAAACAAAAGAAACACTGTTCCAGTATAGAATGAATTATAAATTCCCGCAGAACGGAGCCTATAAAATAGGCGTGATACAAGCCATGCGACACGATACGCTTCGCGGAATTGAAGATATTGGAATAAGAGTAGAACCCGTAAAACCATAACATTTCTTATGGAAAATAGAAAAAATACAGGAAAAAACACCAATAAAACATTCCCGCTTCCGCCGAAAAAGAAAAGGAATTCTGGCTGGAAGAGATGGGTGCGATTCATTTGGATGGCGCTTATTGCAGGAATAATCGGTATCGCGGCGATATTCTTCGGCGCCTCACAGGGATTTTTGGGCGAGATGCCCGATGTGAAAGATCTTGAGAACCCTGATATCTATGTCGCTTCAGAGATTTATTCGGCGGATAATGTTCTTTTAGGGAAATTTGAAAAAGAGAAAACACAACCTGTTTATTTCCGGGATTTGCCGCCGCATTTGGTGTATGCGCTTCAGGCCAAAGAAGACGAACGATTCAAGGAACATTCCGGGATCGACCTGCAGGCTGTCATGCGTGCTGTGGCATTTCGGGGCGAAAGAGGCGGTGGAAGTACCATCACCCAACAGTTGGCGAAGCTGCTTTTCACAGGAAAGAGATCCAACAACAAAGCGAAAGCTGTTATTCAAAAGATTAAGGAATGGGTAGTAGCAGTCAGTCTGGAGAGAAGATATACCAAGGAGGAAATTATCGAGAAATACTTCAATAAATTCGACTTTCTCTATAATGCCAACGGTATTGAAATGGCTTCCAAGATCTATTTCAACAAGACAGCCAAAGAACTTACCCTTCCCGAATCAGCGATGTTTGTAGCCATGCTGGAAGCACCTGTGGGAAACAATCCCATGAGAAATCCCGAAAGAGCTAAGAGAAGAAGAGATCTCGTGCTGGATCAGATGCTGAAAACAGGATACATTGATGCTGAAACTCATCAGCAAGCCGTCGATACTCCAATTAAATTAGACTATCAGCCTGTTAAATCCATTGATGAAGGATATTCCGCTTACTATAAGTTCTATCTCAGAAAAGAAATAGACGGTTACCTGAAAGAATATGAGAAGAAGACAGGAAAGGAGCTGAACCTTTTTAAAGACGGCCTCAAGATTTATATAACTTTAGATTCCAAAATGCAGAAGTTTGCCGAGGAATCTATTAAAGAACACATGACCGAACTTCAGAAAAGCTTCGACAGAGAACAGAGAGGTAGGAAAGACGCCCCTTTTTATTACATTACTCCGAAAGAAGTTGACAATATCATGATGTCCGCCGTGAAGCGAACCGGACGTTACAAACAGCTCAAAGCCGCCGGTGTATCCGAAGATTCTATCATGATCGAGTTCAAAACGCCTATACAAACTTCGAGGTTTACCTGGAATGGTGAGGAGGAAGTGGAAATGTCGCCCTGGGATTCTATCCGATATCACAAGCACATTGCACAGGCCGGCCTGATGTCTATGGTTCCCGGAACGGGAGAAATTAAAGCGTGGGTAGGGGGAATCAACTGGCAACACTTCCAGTATGATCACATTAAACAAGGGAAAAGACAGGTAGGTTCCACATTCAAACCGTTTGTGTATGCCGCAGCCATTATGAATCTGGGCATGACGCCTTGCACCACAGTATCCAATGCTACTTTCAACGAACGCGGATATCGGGTTTCAGGAACCGGCGGCACTCCGACATTGAAAAACGCTCTTGCCTATTCAAGGAACCCGGTAGCAGTACGATTGATGGATATGGTGGGGACAGATAAAGTCATTCAATTGGCCCGCGACCTGGGTGTAACTCAGGAAATCCCGAGAGGACAATTGGCCGTGGCATTGGGTTCTTCAGATATTACCATTTATGAAATGTTGGGGGCGTACAGCACTTTTGCCAACTATGGTAATTATATGAAGCCCGAAATGATCTGGCGGATAGAGGATGCCAACGGGCGCGTCATCAAGGAAGTGGAAAGCGAAATGAAGGAAGTGATGAATGAAAAATATGCCTACACCATGATCGAACTCATGAAAGGCGTGGCAGAATTTGGTACCGCTTCCGGTGAACTCGGGAGAAGAGGCATTAGCAAAGCAGTGGAAATAGCCGCGAAAACAGGAACCACACAGAACAATTCCGACGGGTGGTTCATAGGAATTACGCCCAACCTCGCTACCGGCGTTTGGGTAGGCTGGGAAGACCGCGCCACACACTTCCGGGGCACCGGCGAAGGACAGGGAGCCAAGATGGCACTTCCTATCTGGGCGATATTTATGAAGAAAGTATGGGCAGATAAGTCCCTCGGTATCACGCCTGACGATAAGTTCATCAAACCATCCGAATGGACCGACGGCTGCTCCGGGCTTCATGGGATGGGCGGCGGATATGGCGACGAAGGAAATCTTCAGACCATCGAGGAACTCAGAACCCCAAGAATAGAAGTACCAGTGGAAGGCACCATCCGAAAGGAGGAAAACGTCAATGAGAAGATCAATAAAGGAGAAGATATTGATTTCAATAAATAAGAAAAGAGGCTGCCCGATGAAGGCAGCCTCTTTCGTTTAAGACGATTTCCTTTGTAGATGCTGGTGCAAAGAACATGCTGCTGGTATTTATTTTATTTGTATTTATTGTTTGGAATCTCTTATGTTATTTTTAAATATTCTATTGTTTTATTGATATTAATTATTATGTTTGAAGCATAACTAATAAAATATCAAAACATGGGAACAACTTCATGCCAATTAAAAGAACCTTTTGTAAAGCTACAAGAGAACGGTAGTGCGAGCATTCTTAATTACAGTTTGCCACAGAATACTTCTTACAACGCCACCGCATTTATAAAATAGAAATTCCGCAGGAATGGTTTAACCGGGTCTCCGCAAACCAATACTACTACCATTAATAACGCAGTGCAAACTCAGGTCAACATACTTACGGGTTCCACTTCGCACCATGTGGCGAAGTCCGATTCATTAAGACAGATTGAAGTAAATTCAGAAACAACTTCTACGTCCATATCAGAGTATGAAGAATGATATATTACAATTAATCGATCTGAAGCAGGTGCGACAACTGAATTTTATTCCGATACAATTTTGGCCGTAGCTTGTGCAAATCGCAATTTTCTAAGAATGCGAAACACCTACTATTCTTTAATATCTTACAAGAACTTAGCAAACAAAGAAAAGATAGAAAATTATGCATATGGACGAAATACATGGATAAAAAAAGCTGATAATGAAAATTTAAAATATGTTTTTGCCATAGCTGCAATATTATATATACTTACAAATAAACCTGATATTACAAATGGAGCGGTTAAATGGGATGGGGCAGATTTAGCTTGGAAAGGGTTTGCTCATTCAAAGCCTAAAAATGAAGGTATAGATTTTCAAGATGAATGTAATCTTCCCCAAAAACCGAAACGAATATAAATATAGTTTTTAAATTTGGGAAAGATGAAACAAAGCAAATTTACAGAGGTTCAGATCGTGAAGATATTGTCTGAACAGAATCAGGGAAAGACGGTGAACGAGATTTGCCGCGATTACGGCATCAGTCAGCCGACATTTTATAAGTGGAAGAGCAAATATGGGGGTATGGAAGCCCACCATCTGGCTCAGTTGAAAGAGATCGAGAAGCAACTTTCGCAGTATAAAAAGATTGTTGCCGAGCTTACTTTGGAAAACACCGTTTTAAAAGACGTGATTGAAAAAAAGCTCTGACGCCTTGCGAGAAAAGAGAGTTGGTAGCTTATTCCAGCCGAACCCATGGAATAAGTATTCGTAAGGCGTGTAAGGTTTTCAGGGTAAGCAGTTCGGTGCTTTATTACAAAAAGCGGAGCAATAATGAAGATGACAAAATCCGCGAAGAACTGCTGCTGCTGGCAAATCAGCACCACACATGGGGCTTCTGGCTGATGCGCCACCGCTTGAAGAATCTTGGTTTTGGGTGGAATCACAAACGGATTTACCGAATTTACACTTCAATGAAACTGAACCTAAGGAGCAAGCGTAAGAAGCGGCTGCCGGCACGGGTAAAGGAACCACTGTTGCGGCCGGTTTACCCGAATGTAACCTGGAGCATGGATTTCATGCACGACACGTTGGAATGCGGCAAAAAAGTACGTAGTCTGAACATACTGGATGACTTCAACCGTGAGATTTTACAGGTTAGTATTGAGGCAAGTCTGCCCTCTGCAAAAGTAATTTCTGGCCTGGAACAGTTCGTTGAATGGCGGGGAAAACCCGAGAAAATCCGAGTGGACAACGGTCCTGAATTTATTGCAGAAAAACTTAAGAACTGGTGTGGGTTTCACGAAATCGAACTTCACTTTATCCAGCCGGGAAAACCGACGCAAAATTCACTCATCGAAAGATTTAACCGGACTTTCCGGACGGATTTCTTGGATGTATACCTGTTTGAAAACCTTGCGCAGATGAGAAACTACGCAGAAATATGGATGTGGAAATACAACAACGAAAGACCGCACAGCGCGCTGCAATATCTCACGCCAAGAGACTTTTTGTTGAAATATGGAAAAATCAGCCTTGCTAATCCAGCAGATTTTCCCACATTCCAACAAAATTTTCCGACAACACCAACAGGAATATTAACAAAAAACTCTACTTTTGAGTGTTACTAAGAAGGGGAAGATTACAATATGAGCAGCTGATTACGGAGAGCGAACTTTATAAATTGAAAACTATTTAGTAGAAGTAGCCTACGAAAGTAAAAAATAATTAAACAAAGTCCTCAGAAAACTGAAGGTCAAAGAACCCGTTTAATTCATCTCCAATATAGTTATAATATGAACGAAGCCCATTTTTTGTTCATCAGATTTCATATTTGTAAGCAACCGTAGTTTTCATATTAAAAAATGATGAAGGTTGAAGCTACTAAAAATTCTTAATCAATAAGCAAGAGGTCTAGGGGCTGTCGGCCTTAAGAAACCCTTGTGATAGTTACCTTTAGCATACTAAAAGCATACTATATCTATACTATATCCATACTATATCTTAGAATGAACTATCTTTGTTCTATACTTAAAACCTTTTGGACATGGCAGAACTTCAAGGTCTTATAAAATTCATCGGAAATCTGGACGGTTTTTCGTTTTATAAAATGAATGGCAAAATTATCATGAGGCGGCCGGGCGGATTTGATGGTGGGCGCATCCGGAAGGAGGCGCAATATGCCAACGTGCGGGAAAACGCCTCTGAATTCGGGCGGTGTTCGAGATTTGGGGGAAAACTGCGGCGTGCGCTTCAGCCTTTTGTGAAAGAGCTTCATGATCCGATTCTTCACGGGCGAATGGCGAAGATGCTGCACGGCATCATGAAGCTGGACGAGGAATCTGCCAAAGGGGAACGCAACGTAACGAAGGGTCTGCAGCACCCCGAAAGCGGCACGGTTCTTAGAAGTTTTTTATGGAATGCGATTGACGGAGAAAGGTGTCGGTATTCTTTTGCAGAACGAAGGCTATTTTTTGACCATCTGCCAGAGGGAGGCGCAAAGGCGGAAGTCACGCTGCGGTTTGTGGATCCAGATGAAGTGGAGCATGACTTAAAATTTGTAGATATGGTTTTGGAGGTTGCAATGCCCTGCTGGGAATTGGTGATTCCCGAGGATGAAAGATTTGCCTCTTTAGAGGAGGGCTGGATGGCCTTTGCGCTGGTGCGGTTTTTTGATGGGGATGGGCGTTTGATGGCCGGGAAAACAGCGGTGGTTTTGGGGTAGGATTTTCGAAGATTTTTTCTGCATTCGAAAGGTGTTGCCTCCATCGCAAATGGAATCTACGGGAACTTACTTACAAAACCTGTTTTCCAGAGGTCATTCCTCTATTACAGAATCAAAAACTGGAGCAGGCCTTGCGCATTGCAGACGAGATTGAAAGTTACATAACCCGTCTTCGGACTCATTTTGTTTTAATTTTTATATCTTAACCTGATGAACATTCAAAATATTACCCAACAATATCTCAAACTCTTTCCGGGAGATTTCTCGGGCAATACCATACAGCG
>JADMKO010000133.1:12552-14860 GCA_015478785.1 Chryseobacterium sp.
CCCAACAATATCTCAAACTCTTTCCGGGAGATTTCTCGGGCAATACCATACAGCGGCAAACACCCAAGGTGCTTTTCGCCACTGTAAAACCGGCAGGTTTTCAAAACCCTGAACTCATTTTGTTTAATGGCAAGCTTTCCGAAGAAATCGGTTTAGGCAGTTTTAATGAAACAGACTTAGATTTTCTTGTGGGAAACCGCCTGCCTGACAATATTCAAACCTACGCTACGGCCTATGCAGGGCATCAGTTTGGCAATTGGGCAGGGCAGTTGGGCGACGGAAGAGCGATTTATGCAGGAGAAATCACCAGCGCTGAAGGCAAAACCACTGAAATTCAATGGAAAGGTGCCGGTGCCACGCCTTATTCCCGCTTTGCCGATGGCCGTGCAGTGCTTCGGTCTTCCGTTCGCGAATACCTGATCAGCGAAGCCATGCATCACCTCGGAGTGCCCACTACACGGGCACTTAGCTTGTGTTTCACGGGGGAAGAGGTAGTGCGTGACATGATGTACGACGGGAATCCACAGGCTGAAAAAGGCGCGGTCATCATCCGAACCGCCGAAAGTTTCCTGAGGTTCGGGCATTTCGAACTGCTTTCTGCACAGAAAGAAACCGCTACTTTACAGTCAATGGCCGATTTCGCTATCAAAAATTATTTCAAAGAAATTGATGAGAACAGCCCGAAAAAGTACCATGAGTTCTTTCAAAAGATTGCAAAAGACACTGCCAATCTGATGGTAGCCTGGTTTCGTGTTGGCTTTGTGCACGGGGTGATGAATACGGATAATATGTCGATTTTGGGATTAAGTATTGACTATGGCCCGTTTTCGATGATGGATGATTTTGATTTAAACTTCACGCCCAACACGACGGATTTGCCCGGCCGCAGATATGCTTTCGGGAAACAGCCTCAAATTGCCCAGTGGAACCTGTGGCAACTGGCGAATGCTTTATTTCTATTAATAAAAGATACCGAATTTCTGGAGCAGACGCTGGATGATTTCAGCCAGTACTTTTGGCAAAAACATGACCGAATGATGGCGGATAAGTTCGGTTTCGAGAAATTATTAGAAGAGGATACAGATTTTTTCCAACACTGGCAGGAAATGATGATTCGCCTGAGGATGGATTATACTTTATTCTTCCAGTGGCTCGAAAAGCCTGATGGAGAGAGAGAAGTTTCCCGCTTTCTTCAGGAAGTTTCTTATTTGCGTTATGAACCTGAGCATGAAGAAGATCTTCGGAATTTTCTTGATTTATATGAAAAAAGAATTGCGAAAAACACCTTTTCAAAAGAGCATTCCATTGCCTTAATGAAGAAAAACAACCCCAAATTCATCCTCAGAAATTACCTTTTGTATGAATGCATCGAGGATTTGAACAACGGGAATAAAGAAAAACTTCACCAGTTGTTGGATGCTTTGCAAAGTCCTTATGAAGAAAAGCTCCCGGAGTTTTCCCGAAAACGCCCTGATGAATATGACGGAACGCCGGGTTGCAGCCAGCTTTCCTGCAGTTCCTGATTTTTTTTACTTTTGTGGAAAATTCACGATTGAAACTGAAATCCAAATTCGCGGGCCTGCTAAAACTCGTTTTTCCATCCACATGGACTGAACTGTTGCTCTTCCTGTTTTTTGTTTTTGGCTATGGGATTTTGGGCAGTTATATTGCGCATCATTACCGCATTATCTTCGACAACCGGATTCCCTGGGATGCGTATTTCAGTTTTGATAACCGCGCTATTGTGATGACCGGCGGCGGTTTTGAACGGCATCCGCTGTCCAATTATTTTTTTGATCAGCTCCGAGGAATTGCTTTGTGGGTTTCAGGCGGCAAATATGATGGGCGCTTCCGAATGGTTTTGGCGTGGTTCAGCATCGTAACCGTGGGTCTCAGTCTGCTGCAGGTCTATAAATATCTGCGAAATATTATTGAGCTTCCCGTAATTCTTGCAGTGACCATTGTACTTTTCTTCTCGTTCTTTTCTACTAATATATTGCTGTCTTTCACTCCGGAAACCTACACTTACACATTATTTTTGCTGGTTTTGTTTCAGTATTATTCTGCATTGATGCTGAAAAGAGACCGGAAAATTCCGGCAACCGCACTTACTCTGGCCGGAGTTACCATTGGCGGACTCACCATTACGAACATTGTAAAAGTTTATATTCCTTTGCTTTTTGAACGAAAACTCTTCTGGAACTGGAAGAAAATTGGTCATGTGGCGCTTCGCGTTGTTCTTTCGGTAGCGGTATTTCTACTGTTATATCTAAACCGGATGAACTTTGAGTTGGGAAGAATCCTTTCC
>JADMKO010000134.1 GCA_015478785.1 Chryseobacterium sp.
TCCACACAATGTTGTGGTAGAATCGGCACCGCTGCTGGATCAGGATATTGCCACGAAAAAAATTAAGCGGGCAGAAAAGTGATAATAAAAAACCAGCAGGTTATAACAGAAGCCTGGCAGTTTTTATATTTAATATTCACGAGTTTAGATTTCTTAGCCCATCAGAGCCATTATTCGGGTTTTAAAGTTTTTCCAGACTAATAAAAAATGATACTTGATCAATATTTTTTCAACAATACCCAAAAAACCAAGTCTGATAAAAATTCAATAAATTTGCACCAAACTGAGGCAATGGATTTGATACATAAAGAAAAAAATATTACGCAGATTAAAAGTGTTTTGAGGCAATATCTGCAGGAAAATAGCCTGAGAAATACACCGGAGCGCTACACTATTCTCGAAGAAATTTACGGGATGGATCACCATTTTAATGTGGATGATCTCTATCTGGTGATGATGCAGAAGAAATACCATGTATCCAAAGCAACCATCTACAATACCATCGAAATTTTTCTGGATGCCGGGTTGATCCGGAGACACCAGTTTGGGGAGAAAACCCTTTCTTCCTCGTCGTACGAAAAATCTTATTTCGACAAGCAGCACGACCATCTGGTGATTTACAGAAAAGATTCAGGAAAAGAAATTGCTGAAATCATCGAGTTTTGTGATCCGAGAATTCAGGGCATTAAACGCTCTATTGAAGAGGCTTTTGGCGTAAATATTGATTCGCACTCGCTGTACTTTTACGGTACCAAAAAGGAAGAATGAAAAAATTATTTGCCGTATTTCTTTGTCTGGCCGTCCATCTGTCCGCACAAATTACACCTGCTACACCTCTGGTAAAAGACCCTTTCTTTACGCAGCAGCCTGGAGCAGCGCAGGGTGAAAAAGTGAAACTGGTACATGCGGAT
The DNA here is from genome assembly GCA_015478785.1 of Chryseobacterium sp. GTDB lineage: Bacteria > Bacteroidota > Bacteroidia > Flavobacteriales > Weeksellaceae > Chryseobacterium_A. Next base: position 912 of record JADMKO010000134.1, read on the forward strand.
TTTGTTAAAAAAGATCCGAAACGATACGACGGAAATACCTTCTTCGAAAACAATGTCCATTTTGAACATCAGGGATCGGTGCTTACCGCAGATCTTGTGATCTGGTATGAAAAAGACAATTTTATAAAAGCGATAGGAAACGTAAAGTTGGTAAATACTGATGGTTCTGTCATCACCTCCGGTGAAATGGAATATGATGGCAATTCACAACGGGGAATTGCAAAAAAAAATGTGGTTCTTACGGATCCCAAACAAACCATTCGTACGGAAACGCTGTATTATGACCGGCTTTCCAACAGGGCATATTTCAATACCGGAGGAACCATTACAGACGGGCAAAGTGTGATGTATTCCAAATCTGCTTCTTACAATGTAGCCACGAAAATGATCGATTTTACAGGAAATGTTAAAATTGAAAACCGCCAGTATATCGTAGACGGAACTAATTTTATTCAGAACCAAAACACCAATGTCACCACGTTCAACGGACCTACAACAATGATCAACCGGGATAATCCGAAGAACAGAGTGTACACCGAAAAAGGGACCTATAATCAGAATACGGAGGAGGTCTGGCTCAATAAAAATTCAATTATTTATTACAATGATAAAACCCTTGTGGGCGATTCGATGTATTTCAACAGAATTACCGGATTTGGCACAGCAAGGGGAAATGTCACTTTGAATGATCCATTGGAAAAACGCTACATCAAAGGAGAATATGGCGAAATTTTTCAGAAAATAGATTCGGCGATGGTGACAGAAAAACCTTATGCCGTGAAAATTCTGGAGAAAGATTCTGCGTACTTTTCAGCAGAGAAAATTCTGGCGTATCAGAAACTGGATTCTATAGGTCAAAAGAAAAGCTATCTTCGGGCTTATAAAAAAGCAAGATTCTTTAAAACCAATATTCAGGCAAGAGGCGATTCTCTGAGTTTTAACGAAACCGACGGCATCCTGCATCTTACCGTCAATCCTATTGCATGGAGCGGTGCGAAACAGGTTTCAGGCGATGAAATTAAAGCTTATTTTAATGTCGAAAATGAATATATTGATTCCCTGAAGGTTACCGGAAATGCATTTGCCATCAGCAAAGTGGATTCTCTGAACCTGAAAGATGAATTTCATCAGGTGAAAGGCAAGTTGATGACCATTTATTACAAAGAAAACGAGATCAATCTCGCCCATGTTATCGGGAATGCACAAGCCGTAACTTACGCGGACGATCAAAATGAGGAGACGAAGGAACCGGTAAGAGTTGGTGTGGCACTTTCCACCTGCGGAATTATTGAAGCATTGTTTGAAGAACGAAAAATTCAGATTATTTCCTGTAATATTGGTGCCATAACCGACATTCATCCTATGAGTAAAATCTCTGATGAACAACGGTTTCTGCCCGGTTTCAACTGGAATACAAAAGACCGGCTTCTGAAATGGCAGGACATTTTTCTCGATTCTCCCGGTTACGAAGAAATCAAATATATTTCTGATAATCCTCTTTTCCAGGCTGCTGAAACGGAAGCTGCAAAAAAACGTGCAGAAGAAGAAGCCAAAAATCCAAAAAGAACCAGAAGATAATATCTGACGTTTACAGGTAATCCATTAATCCATTAAGCGATTAAACAATTAACCGATTAATCTACCGGGAAGCTTGTCTTTCCAAATACGTTCAACCCAAACTCCGCTCGTTTTCTGATAAATGTTTATATTTGAAATCTTCAAATTGAATTATGATCTATTCTCTGAAAGGTATAGTGCAGGAATTAGGCCCGACACATGTCGTCATCGACGTAAATGGCATCGGTTATTATGTCGGCATTAGTTTACAGACATCACAGAAATTGGTACATCAAC
>JADMKO010000135.1 GCA_015478785.1 Chryseobacterium sp.
CCACGATGACCAATAGCATTATTCCGCACAGTAAGTTGAATTAATGACAAAATAGAGCGTAAATACCTGTCGTTCAGACAGGTATTTTTTAATTTAGAGAGGAAAAAAGTACTGCGAAAAAATAAATTGAAAAAAAGATTAAAAAAAAGTGCAACCTTTTGGAAAAACTGCATCTTATATATGAATCAAAAAATACGCTGAACTTTTTCATAACAAATTTTTAAAGACTTTTCATTTAGGCAGTATTAATATTAAATTTTTTGATGATGGCGGAGTCCATTTGCGACTCCGCTTTTTTTAAATAAAAATTGTAATTTTAAACAATCATAAATCTCAACATGTGAAAATAAATATACTCTTTTTAATTATTGTTTTGTTTTTATTTTCCTGTAGAAACGACATTCCACAACAAGACCATCTCCAATCTGTTGCAGACATCTATGTATCCGGAATAGAAAACGGAAAAGCCTGTTATTGGAAGAACGGAGTGAAAACCGAGTTGATTAATGGTGATCAAATTCTTGGTATTAAAATGTTCGTTCAGAACAACAATGTTTATGTTTGGGGTAAATCCATTTATGGTACTGACTGTTATTGGAAAAATAACGTCAAATACGAGGTGACTCAAGCTTTGAACTTGCAACAGAATACTCCGCAGATTATGTTTCATAAAATCAGTGGTTTTATTGTTGATAATGATGATGTTTATTTTGCTGGAACAGTACGAACCGGAACTACTTCTCCTTTATTTGAACTTTGTTATTGGAAGAACGGCGTGAAAACTGTTTTAAAACAGATTACAGTTGATGAAATGTCTGAATTTCATGAAATAGTTATTTCTAATAATGATGTATATGTGACTGATAGTGATCCACTTGGCAATCACGGATATTACAAAAACGGTGTTTATCATGCACTCCCTTCCGGACAGCTACTAAAAGGAATCGCTGCTACATCTGCAGGAACTGTCATTCTTGTTCAGAAGAATGGTACAGATGATTATTCTTACAAAAACTTAAATAGCGGAACTACAATACTTTCATTTACTTCCAATCAAAATGTTTATGAAATTATCCCGGATAATAACGATTTGTATTCTCTCAATTTAATTGGAAACGGTTATCATAAAAACGGCACATTGGTAAATATTAACTTCGCGCCGTTGTACGATGAAGTGATTAACATGAAGGTGATTAATAATAAAAAGTATATGATAATATCCCGGGATGCAGCAGGAATTTCGGGCACCAAAGTGATTTCAGATAATATAGAAACACAAAATATAACTTCACACAGTGATGGATTTTATGGAGTTTTTATAGTTCCACATTAAACAGAATAATATTTTTAAAAATAAAGCTATCTTTATAACAGAATTGTAAGCAAAACAGCTGCTTCGGGACTAAAGACAATGCAGAATAAAATAAACTGGAACAGTATTTATCTTGAATATTCCCCATCACTTTTGGGAATATGCCGGAGATATGTTCAGGATGAAGCCACTGCAGAAGATATTGTACAAGATAGTTTCCTTGCGGCTATTCAGAAACAGAAGCAATTACGGGATAATATAACCCTCTTTGCATGGCTCAAAAAAATAGTGGTGAACAATGCGCTGATGCATTTGAGAAACAGCAATGAATCACTTTTTGTAAATACAGAATATCAGGAAATTCCAGACAACACGTCGCTTATGACACCAATAACTGAAGAAAACAACCTCATTTTGGAATACGATTTCACTACCGAAGAGATTCTATGGTCCATAGATCAGCTTCCGGCTCACCACCGATCGGTATTTAATCTGTATTACATCGAAAACAATTCTCACGCACAAATTGCAGATTCTTTGGGAATCAATGTCAATACGTCGAAATCGCATCTCGCGCGTGCGAAAAAAGCAATTCAGAAACATTTATTATCTAAAACCGACGGTAAAACGAGTTCTCAGTTGCAGAAAAAAGGAATTCAAATCATGGTTTTCCTGGGCTTCGGCAACCTGCTTTGGGCTCAGGCGTTGCGAAGTAAATTTAAAAACTTTACGATACAGCCCGCAAAATCTTTCGATTTGTCCGACGCCGGATATTTCACTACGACTGGACTTTCGCGAAATTTTACTCCTCAAAGTCTTTTCAACAGAACCCTGACTTTGCTCGTTTTCTTCTCCGGAATTTTACTTTTTAACAATACAAACACTCAATTCAGCCATACAAATCCAATTTCATCAGAAGACTTGGCCCAAAGCCCGATTATAGAATCGCCGGAATCAGAGGAAAGTGATGTTGAAATGACATCACCAATTGAAATTGAAAAACCTGCGGATTCAGAGGAATTTCAAAAAGTCAAGAGTGAAACTCCTCCTAAAATACTGATTGCAGCAACGGATCCAAATGAAGGAACTACTGAACAAAGTATTGTAGACTCTACAGCAATTGAGAAAAAACCTGTGGTGGTTGTGAAGAAAGTGGTGAAAAGAGTGAAGGTATATGTTGAAAAATAAATACCTGTGAAGAAATATTTACTTTTTTTTGTCCTTTTTATTTCTGCTTTTGCCTACACTCAGGAAAATGACACGATTTACATTTACGAGGAAGTCATTGAATACGATACCGTTTTTGTGAAAAAATCCGGTGTTGTGATCAATCCTGCCGATCAGCGGCCAGGTTACCGGAAAAGGACTTTCAGGCCGAATACGGATTTTTCGTTTTTATTATTGGGTGGTGTTAAACAAATCAGCAGTTTTCAGGCAGATCAGGCGGATTATCAGCGTGGTGCGGGAATCGGAGTTTTGTTGCGGCGCAATGTTTTCACGCCGGAAATGTCGCTTTCTTTGGGAATGCAGTTTTTTATGTGGCCGGAAAATCATCGAATCAAATCGGTGCCTGCACAGGAAAATACAGACGGAATTTATTTTAACAATCTTTCCAAACCTGCTAAATTTCTGTATTTTTCAAACGAACACAACGAGATCAATGTGCCGTTAAATTTCTATTATACCTGGAAAAATTTCTCTCCTTATTTTGGTTTTTTTCTAAACTATACCACTTTCAAGATGCACTATGAAATCGAGTCGCGCACAATACCGAACCAGTCTTATGCTTTTGCTGCCAATCAGTATAATTTCGGTTACACCACGGGAATTCTTTATCAGAATAACCGATTTGGAATCAGCCTGGAATATCAACATCATGAGTTTCTGAAAATGAATTTCTGGAATCGTACCGCCGGAAATATTAACCTGAAATTCAAAGATGGCTTTCAGGATCATAAAATACTGCTGGGAATTCACTTGTCGCTGGTGAAATAAGATGCGATAACTTTCGTAAATTTGCTGTTTATATAACCAATTATGATTCTTTTCCGCTTTCCTTACGGCGATGATTTCTATACCTTGAACAAAGATTCCAAAAATCCTGCGGTTCAGTTTTTTCCATTTGATGAAGCAGAAACTATAAATTTTAACGGAAGTATTGCGAGTATTTCTGAAGAAAAAATGATTTCCGACCCCTTATTTACTGACGAAATTATTAGCCGGATTCCCCATAAATTTAATGAAGAAAAGAAAGATCATTACATTCAAAAACTTCAGGAAGTCATTGCTTTTATCAAACCAAACCACCTTTCCAAACTCGTTTTTTCACGAAGGAAGACAGTGAATTATTCTGTAATTTCAAGTGCTAAAAAACTGAATCTGTCCCGTTCATTTTTACAGCTTTGCCATAATTATCCTAACGCCTTTGTTTATCTTTTTCATCAGAACGGAATTTGTTGGATGGGTGCATTTTCAGAACTTCTGGGAAAATTCAACAAGAAAACTTCGGAATTTGAAACCATGAGCCTGGCCGGAACTTTACCTGTAAATGAAGACTGGACCTCAAAAGAAATTGAGGAACAACAGCCTGTAACGGATTATATCAGTACTATTCTGAAGAAATTTTCTGTAAATATCCAGCAATCTGCAACGTACGATCACCATTCTGGTAATATTAAACATTTGAGAACGGATTTTAAAATGAAAGCCGAGGCTCAATATCTTAATGAAATTATTTCCGAACTTCATCCTACGCCAGCTGTTTGTGGCATTCCAAAAGAGTTTTGTAAGAAAGCCATCTTAGGTTTTGAAGCCGTTCCGCGTGAATTGTATTCCGGCTATATCCGCATCGAAACGGAAACGGAAATTCAGTTTTTTGTCAACTTGAGGTGTGCACAGTTTTTCAGAAACGGTGCTATTATTTACGTTGGAGGTGGCATCACGGCCAAAAGTAATCCGGATGACGAATGGAGAGAAACGGAATTAAAATCGGAAGCTATTCTGAAAAATCTGGTTACTGCTTAACTTTCAATTTGCTCCAGATGTGCAGAATATACGTGCACAAAAGCCCGAATACTGAAGCTGCAATAGAGAATATATAGATGGAGTTTTCTTCGCTCATCCAATTTTCATTATAATTTATAGCGAAAATATTAAACCCTAAGAAGACAATGAAAATAACAAGAAATACTTTATAAATCGTTTGCATAACCGGTCTGTTTTTTAAAAATGAATAGAGTTCTGAAACAGTTGTGCAAAGTTACTGGTAAATAATTTAATAGCGATGGCTAAAAGGATAATTCCGAAAACTTTTTCCACCACTTTCAGGGTTCCCTCTCCTATTTTCTTCTCCAGCCAATTGGACGATTTTAAAACAATATATACCAGAACAGTATTCAGAATGATGCCGACAATAATGTTAATATCATGATACTGAGCTTTTAACGAAAGTGTGGTGGTAAGCGTTCCTGCTCCTGCAATCAGAGGAAAAGCAATAGGAACAATTGACGCTGCTTTGGCTTCCGTATGACGCTGGATCTGAACACCCAAAATCATTTCCAAAGCAATAATGAAAATGACAAACGCACCCGCGATGGCGAATGAATTCACATCTACTCCAATGAAATTCAGAATTTCGTTTCCTACAAAAAGAAAGACAATCATTAAAATTCCAGCTGCTAACGAAGCTTTTTCGGATTCTATTTTTCCGAATTTCTGTTTCAAACTGACAATAATAGGAATAGAGCCGATAATATCAATCACAGCAAAAAGAACCATGAAACAGGTTAATACTTCTTTCCAGGAAAAATGTTCGAAAATCATATCAATTAATAATTCCGCAAAATTATGAATTATTTTTGATTATTTACTAATCTTAGAATACAATTTAATTAAGGCTTCCATGAGTGCATCCATTCCTTCATCATCATGTAACGGAGCAAACTTTTCTATCTGAATCTGCTGTTTCAATTCTCTATATTCATCGGCGGTCTTCTGTCCCTGATGCTTTTCCAGAAAAACTTTGAAATCCCGCTCAGAGTTCTGAAAGTACTGATTTCTCACTTCCTGATCCATTTCTTCCACCGTTTGGAAAAATAGATCATAGTCCTTATTCTGATGTAGTTTTTTTAAATAATAAAAATAATCGTTGATGTCTGGTTTCAGATTGGATTTTATTTCCTGTTCTTTTTCATGAACCGTAGTTACCGGAGGAAGTGTTGAAATATTCTTATTTTTCTTATTTGTTTTTTGAAGATATCGAAACAGAAAAAATAACACGATTACAGTTAAGAAAATCAGTGTATTGAGAAGTACTGTGCTCCATTTAATGGAATTCTGTTCCCTAACTTTTAGCGCTTCTGTATTCACCACAGGACTTGCTACTGTTTCCAAAACCGTATTGGAATATTCATTCACGCGCTCTAAAGGAGTTCTGGAGGCAATAATTTCATTGTGCGTAAAAACCTCTAATGAAACCATTTGTTTTCCTGCGTCCACATATTTCTGCTTATCAGGATCAAAATATGAAAAGGGTTCCGCCTGAATATTTAATTTCCCTGTTTTCTTAGGAATAATCACATAACTGGCAATAATTTCTCCTTTTATTCCGGTTTCATTTACGGTGGTGTTTTTCGTAATCTTTGGTGGAAAAAAAGTGTATTCGGCAGATTTCGAAATTTCCGGAATTTCAAGATTTTCAAAATTTCCAACGCCAGAAATTTTTACATCTACCAAAATTGGCTTCTCTAATTCGGCTTTCCCTTTGGCTGTATGCGAAAGCTGAACCTTAAATTTTCCAACCGCATTTTTGAAATGATCGGGCGCATCATCCGGAAGTTCCTTCACCCGAATATTCACTTTGTTGGAAACAATCGTATTTTTTTTGGAAGAAATATGTGCGGAAACCGGAGAAAGTTCCAGTCTTCCGGATTCTTTAGGATAAATTAAATAAACAGCCAACACTTGCGAAGCCGCATTATCTAAAGAAGGTTCAATATCCGATTTCGCAAAACTTACCGGAAGAATACTGGCATTGTCATGCTGGGGAAGGCGGATATTTCTTACTTTTCTAAAATTATGAATATTCCTGGTAAAAGCCTTCAAAACGGCAACTGTAGGCTGATTTTCATACACCTCAGTTTCCTGCAACTCTACATTCAGGAAAACATCATTGGCATCACTATCAGCCATTTTTTTTTCTGATGGTGCTACAAAAATATCGAAAGGTTCGGTGTAATATAATTTGTCGTTCACCACAACGGAAGCAGAACCAATCTTGATACGTCCGGGCTTTTTTGGCCTGAGCACAAACTGATAAAATTTATGATCAACAAAAACTCCGGTTTTCTGATCAATAAACGTATTTCGGTTGGAGCCGTTAGTCACAATGTCGAATTTTGACAAGTCGAACATCTTTAGAGAAGTTTCCTGCACCAGATCTCTTCCGCTGATTTCCAAAGAAATAGAGACGGTAATATCGTCGTTTTCAGTGTAATCTTTTTTGGCTGTTTTCACCTCCAGAATTACCTGCGCTTGTCCCGTTGCGAAAAAAATCAGAAATAATATGTAGAAAAATTTCTTCATTTACCAGTCCTTCTCATTGCTTTCGGGAATGGAATAGGAATCTTTGTTCAGTATGCGCCGTGCCGTTTCCCTTTCTTTTTCTGCCACTTTTTTCAGGATAGCCTCCTGCAAACCTTTGGGAAGCGTACCGTCATTGTTTTTTCCATCGGCACTGCTGTTATCACTTTTTCCCTGTCCTTGCTGGCCTTCATTTTGGTTTTTTCCATTGCCTTGCTGTCCTTGGTCCTGCTCATCGCCGTTTTTACCTTCACTTTCATTCTGGTTCTGCTGATTTTGTTTTTCCTTCAATTTTGCGATTTCATAATTCTTTCGGGTTGCTTCATTGTGAGGTTCCTGTTTCAGGGATTGTTTGTAATATTCAGCGGCTTTTTCGGGCTGATTCAACTTCATGTAAGTATTTCCAAGATTGTGTAAAGCAGATGCTTTGTCCGACAGCGTTTGGGCTATTTGCCCGGCTTTTTCAAATTCAGCTTTGGCTTCTTCGTATTTTTTGCTTTTATACAATGAGTTTCCTAAATTATAATGTGCGGCAAAATCCTTTTCGTCACTTTTGGCCACTTCCATAAATTTAGATGTAGCAGCTTCATACCGATTGCTGTTAAAAGCTTGATTTCCTTCATACATCAAAACATTATAACGGCTTTGAGCAGAGGAAAATCCACCCAGAAAAAAAAGCACAAAAAAGACAAAAATGCCTGTATTCCTCATTGCTGCAAAATTATTTCTTTAAATGTTAATAAAAAAGAGAGGATGGCGTTAAAGTTTGGTTAAAAACAGCTTCAAATCCCTGATAATAAGGGGAAAACTTAAACATTGAGATCTCTTTTCGGATTAAGGAAATAGATGAGGAGAAAAAACAGCAGCGAAACCGCCAGAAAATATTGATAGTAATGAATAGAATTGTGAGACTGAACCATGCTTTCGGTTGTACTGTTTTTATTGTTCAGGGCATCGTGGATTTGTTGAATCGCCTGTTCCAGATTATTGCCGTCAATATACATTCCGCCGGTAGACCGTGCAGATTTCTCCAAAGCAACAGTTTGTCTCTGCGAAAGTATTGTTTGTCCGCTTCTGTCTGTTTTATACCCCATTAGCTGTCCGAAAACATACACCGGAACCGGCGCACCCTCATCTGACCCAACTCCTACAGAAATCACGCTCATTCCTTCATTTTTGGCAAGGCGAATGGCGCGATCTTCATTTCCTTCGTTATCTTCGCCATCACTAATCAGAACTACTTTTCGGGAACCTTTGGCAATGTTTTTAAATTTCCTAGCGGTTTCTTCCATCGCTTTCAGAAAATCTGTTCCCTGAATTTTCATAATATTGGTTTCAATACCGGAAATATAGGTTTCCGCAGCCGAATAATCTGTTGTTAATGGCATAATGGAAGAAGCTTCGCCCGCAAAAACCACAATCCCTACCCTGTCATTGGTCATTTTCTGCATCGTATTAATGATCAGGTTTTTGGCTAATGTCAAGCGGTTAGGTTCCACATCTTCGGCATTCATGGAATTGGAAACATCCAAAACAAAAATGACATTGTTCATCTTTTGAGAAGATTTTATTTCTTCTTTTCCGCCCAACAAATCGATAATTGAAAAGATCAAAAAAACCAAGGCAATAAAATACAACAGAGGAAAAACTCTATAGAATCGTGATTTATTTTCAAAAAGTTCATCCTGAAAACGGGTTTCCGCAAATGTATTTCTTCTGTTTCTCTTCCACTTTCGGTAATTTACAAGAACTATGGCCAGCAGCGGAATAAGCAGCAGCAGAAAAAGATACCAGTAATTACCTAAGCTCCAATTCATTCTTTTTTAATTAATAAATTTAAATAACCACCAGCGCAACACCGCATCCAGAAACAAGATACCGAGTGCTATCCAAAGAAAATACCTGAAATATTCCTGATAATCATACAATCTGGAGGTGGCAATATCCGATTTTTCAAGTAAATTTATCTCATTATACACTTCTTCCAGGCTTTCATTCGAGGTGGCTCTAAAGTATTTCCCTCCTGTTGTTTCTGCAATATCACGTAAAGTTGCTTCATCAATATAAACCTGAGTTTCGGTAAAAACTAAATCTCCAAAAATATCCTGATGCGTTGGCATCAGTGCGTATCCGTTGGTTCCAATTCCTATCGAATACACCTTTATATCGTTGGATTTAGCGAGTTCAGCTGCGACTTGAGGATCCATCGCATTCTGTATCGTATTGACACCATCGGTCATCAAAATAATAATTTTACTTTTCGCTTTGCTGTCTTTCAAATGAGAAACCGCAACCGAAAGACCTTCTCCTATTGCTGTGCCCTGTTCCAATTCCAGTGTTCTAATGTCAGAAATTTCATCAATAATAACCTGATGATCAGATGTTATCGGAACTTTTGTAAAAGCTTCCCCTGAATAGATGACCAATCCGAGTCTGTCATTTGATCTTTTCGCAATAAAACGGCGGGCAATATCCTGCAGTGCCGTCAGCCGGTCAGGATCCAAATCACGAGCAAGCATACTGAGGGAAACGTCTACAGAAAGCATAATATCAATGCCTTTGGTTTCATCACGATCTTCAGATATGGTAAAAGTCCGCGGTCTTGCCATGGCAATAATGAGTGCTGAAAGAATGAAATATTTTGACAGCATCAGGAGCGTCATCACAATGCGGATACCGCTGTTTTCCTGCATTCCGCTAACAGAAGGAACAGTGACCGCTTTGGTTTCTTTTTTCTTAAAATCCTTGTACAACAACGGAATAAAAAGCAAAAAAAGCAATAGAAACCAAGGGTTATGCAGCTCAAAATTTAAAAATTCAAACATCAATTTTCATCTTTTATACACCTGTTCGTAATTGTTCCAACTCCAGATCTTTGGTAGACCTCTTTACAAAATTCCGAATGGCATTGAAATCTTCTTTCATCATACTGCTTGTCGGGAAAATTTTAGCAAATTTCACCATATCTCCCCGTAGAAATGCCTCTTCAATTACTTTTTCGTTTTCTTGAGAAATCCGGTTCGTATTCCGCAATACTTCAATGAGATCGTCCGTCAGCAAAACATCCGCAGGAATACGATATTGTGTGGTGATAAAATTCCGGGAAATATCCATTAGCTCAACATAAAACGAACGGTAATCCTCATTTTCTATATATTTTTTCTTTCTTAACAAGTCGAGTTCTTTCAGCGTTTTATTGGTATTTGCAACGGGTGAAGCTTTTACTTTTCTCCCATATTTTCTGAACATAATAATAAGAAAAATAATTGCGATCACGGTCAATGCTGCCAGAATATACCATTTGTACATTTCCCAATAATCCAGAATTTGCAGCGGAATCTCTTTATTTTTTCTGATGTCGTTAATTTCATCCTCTTTTGTAGCGGTATTCACGACTTCTACTTCATAGGGAATCGTTTTTTGTATTTCGCCTCCGATTTTAAACTCAAGAACGGGAATAGAGAATGTTCCTTCTTCAAAAATGGCAAACTCAATCACGCGGGTATACTTGCCGTTGGCAATGCTGGTGCTGTCTTTTATTTCTTCGAAATGAAAAGGAAGCAGCTCATTCACCGGTGCTGCCTGCACCGTTTTATCCTGAAGTCCGGAAATAACAACCGTATACGTTCCTACTTCGCCGAGCGCTAATGTAGTCTTATCAAGATTGGAACCTAACGTCTGCGAAAAAACAGCAAGGCTGACGAACAAAAAAACAACTGATGATATTTTTTTCAAACTTTTCATTTTTTCCGAAAATACTGATACAAATATTTGGAATAATCTTCGCCTGTGGAAATATTCATCAATGCTGCCGAAGCCGCTTCGAAATCTTCAGTCACGTGTCTTATTTTCTGTTTTTTAGCTTCTGCGAAATCGTAACGCCATCTTTTGTTTGAGGTATTTGCCCAAACCTGTTGTCCCGTTTCTGCATCCTTAAACAGTGCATATCCGACATCCGGGATTTCATTGTCTTTTTCATCAGAAATTCGCATTCCTAAAATCTGATGTTTGCGCGCGGCTACTTTCAATGTCCGGAGATCATAATTATCTTCAAAATCGGAAAACAGAAAAACCAGCGATTTCTTTTTGAAAATTCCCATCATGTATTCCAAGGCGAGATCCGTTTTTGCTGGTGCGGCAATATAATCAGCGGTAAGAATATTGCTGATAATCGCCAGAATGTGCTTTCTTCCTTTCTGAGGTGGAACAACTTTATACACTTTATCAGCAAACAGAATCAGGCCTACTTTATCATTGTTTCCCGCAGCAGAAAACCCAAGACTTGCAGCAATTTCTGCCACAAATTCTCTTTTCAGCAGCGTTTTGGTTCCGTAATCCATTGAAGCTGAAATATCCACAAGAAGCATCATGGTCAGTTCCCGCTCTTCTTCCATAATTTTTACGAAAGGCTCGCGGAAACGTGCGGTTTTATTCCAGTCGATACGCCGGATTTCATCTCCTGTCTGGTATGGACGAACTTCAGAAAATGTCATTCCCTGACCTTTGAAAGCACTGTGGTACTGTCCCATGAGAATAGCTTCCGATTTCTTTTTAGTCCGGATTTCTATCTGCTTTACTTTTTTAACGATGTCTTTTATTTCCATAATTCAAAGTCATCCCTGGAAAATTCTTTCAAAATAATAACGGTTGATTTGTTATGGCGCCTGAATTTTCCCCAGAATTTTATCAACAATATCTTCAGGAGAAATTTCTTCAGCTTCAGCTTCAAAGCTTAAACCAATACGGTGGCGAAGTACATCTTTTGCAATTTCCTTCACATCTTCAGGGATAACGAAAGCTCTGTTTCTCAGGAAAGCCAATGCTCTGGAAGCAATAGCCAGATTGATAGAAGCTCGCGGCGAAGCACCGAAAGCGATATAATTTGTCAGTTCGGAGAGTCCGTATTTTCCAGGATAACGGGTTGCGAAAACCATATCCAGAATGTATTTTTCTATTTTTTCGTCTAAGTAAATTTGATTTATCAAAGATTTGGCTTCCGTGATATGATCGAGGCTGATGACCGGCATAATCTTTGGCTGATGCGATGAAGACACCATTCTCATCACTTTTCTTTCGTCTTCAAAATCCGGATAATCTATTCTGCATTTCAGCATGAAGCGGTCACTTTGCGCTTCGGGCAATTGATAAGTCCCTTCCTGATCGATCGGGTTTTGAGTTGCCAAGACCAGAAACGGTGTAGGAAGCGACAATGTTTCATCGCCAATGGTGACCTGTTTCTCCTGCATCGCCTCGAGCAATGCAGACTGTACCTTGGAAGGTGCTCTGTTGATTTCGTCTGCCAAAACAAAATTGGCAAAAACCGGCCCTTTTTTAATAGAAAAATCGTTGTCTTTGATATTATAAATCTGAGTTCCGATCACATCTGCAGGAAGAAGATCGGGTGTAAACTGAATTCTGGAAAACTCACCATGAACGGCTTCTGCAAGAGTTTTTATCGCCAGGGTTTTCGCAAGTCCGGGAACTCCTTCCAATAGAACGTGCCCGTTTCCCAGCAACCCGATAAGTAGGCGGTCGACCATATATTCCTGACCGATAATGGCTTTATTAATTTCTTTTTTAAGTATTGAAAAAGATAAATTGAGTTCTTTTACTTTTTCTGTTAAATTCCGGATATCCTCAGCCTGATGTAATTCTGACATAATTAATTTCGTTATGAAGCGTAAATTTGCGATAAATCCACGCAATGACAAAACATAATCGATGCCAACACAGCGTTAAATTTTTGTTAAATGACTTCGAATAAAAACAGGATATAGTTCAATTGCCTTAAAAACTACTTATCCACAAAAAATTGTGGATAACATGTGAATTTTAACATTTGGTTCATATTTTGCACCATATTTTTCAGTACATTTGAATACTTTCAATAATGAAAAATACATTTACATATATCACTCAAATTAATTTTAAACTTGAATAAAATTTAAGAGAAGCACCGTCGGCTTCTCTTTTTGTTGTTGTCTAACTAAAAAATGAGATGTTTTTATCTACTGAACCCGCTTCTAAAGAGTGGGTTCTTTTTTGTAGCTCCACCAGGAATCGAACCTGGATCTAAAGTTTAGGAAACTTCTATTCTATCCGTTGAACTATGGAGCCGGATTGCAAATGTAATAAATAAATTTTCCTGTTTCGATGGCAGAAACAGGAATATTCATCGATCTGTTTTATAAATTACCGGCTGCTTTTCACATCAACTACAATGCGTTCTTCTCTATTTGCAAGTTCCCAAGCTGTGGCGAAAACAAGCTGCGTTCTTTTCTTCAGCAATTCATAATCGATTTTATCCGGAGTATCCGTCGGGCGATGATAATCTTCGTGAATACCATCAAAATAAAACGCTGCGGGAACGTTATTTTTAGCAAAGTTATAATGATCTGATCGGTAATACAACATTTCAGGATCGTTAGGATCATCATATTTATAATTCAGTTCCAGATTAACTGTTGCGCCATTTGAAGCTTCATTAATTTTCTTCAGAGAAGTAGAAAGTTTGTCTGAACCGATAACGTACACATAATTTTTACCTTTATTTTCGAGATCACTTCTTCCAATCATATCGATATTCAAATTAGCCACCGTATTTGCTAAAGAAAAAACCGGATTTTCCACATAATATTTAGAGCCAACCAAACCTATTTCTTCCGCCGTAACATGAAGGAAAAGCACAGATCTTTTGGGCGCTTTTCCCGCTTTTTTCGCCAACTGAAAAGCTTCTGCAATTTCCATTAAAGCCACAGTGCCACTTCCGTCATCATCTGCGCCATTGTAAATTTCTCCGGCCTTATTTTTCCCGACATGATCATAATGTGCGGAAAGAACAATGACTTCATGGGGTTTTTCAGTTCCTTCGATGAAGGCAAGAATATTTTCACTTTCAGGATATGTTTTCCCGCGACGTGCTCCAAGATATTCCTGAGGAACGGTCTGATAAAAGCTTTCCATTGTGTTGGGATGCGAAACGCCCATTTTTTCGTATTCTGAAATCATGTATTTTCCGGCTTTTTTCTGTCCTTCAGAACCAGTTTCTCTGCCTTCCATTTCGTCGGAAGCAATGATGTAAAGATGTTTTTTCAGATCCGCAGAACTGATACTTTCCATGGATTTTTTAAAAAGGGCGCCTTCATGAGTTAGATTTATTGAGGTACATGAAGATAGTGCAAACGCTGCCAATGCCGGAAGAAGGAAAGATTTCATGATTTTCAAATTTCTCTAAAGATAAAAATTTATTTTAATTCTGCTTATTTCCATCTCCAACGAAGTTAAGTTTGACATATATTTCATTATTCGAGACTTCACTAAATAATAATGTCTACTTTTAACAAAATCATTATATGAAATAAAACTATTGGTTCATGATCCTTGAAAATCTTCAATATGAAAATCACCTGAATATTTTTTCAGAAATCGCTGAACTTGCTGGGCAATATGATGCGTTAAATCTCGCACAGGGTTCTCCGGATTATCCTTTGGGTCGGCGTTTGAAAA
>JADMKO010000136.1 GCA_015478785.1 Chryseobacterium sp.
GGATGCATTCCGGTTGGAAGGGACTTATTTTACGCCGCTTCAAAACTGGAAATTCGCACAGGTCCGCCACTTTTTTTCACCGACATGGGCCATCGGAACTCCGCAATATCATTATTCCTATCATGACCGCATCAATCTTTCTTCACCTTTGGAGTTTCCCGCATACAGCGGCGATTACATCGGGACCGAAAAACTGGTTCTCCGCTATCAGCTGCAAATGTTCATCAACAAAACCTGGAAAAATTTTCATTTCAGTCCTTACGCTACTGCGGCGTTCGGATGGCTTTCCCAAAACGGAAATTCCCTTTTCAAAAGCGGTACCCACAGCAAATTCGGAATTGGGATCCTGATCAATAATCCGTATCTGGTCTTCAACAGGATTCAGGTTTCCCTGATGTATTATCCGAAAGTTCCGATGGGAAATGATTCCGTTTTTGAATTTAACGGATACCGGAACGACAGTTTTCCGATGCAGTCTTTCGCTACCGATATTCCGCATTTTGTCAATTTCGGGAACTGAAATTTTCCGGATTGAAAGCTTTATCTTTACCAAAAATTTTGAAGAGAAAAATCAGGAGAAAACTTCATTGTTTTTGCATTATTGCAGCTCTGGAATTTTAGTTAAAACCTGATAATCCTCAATACAGAAGCATGATTGTCAACAAAATATCCCTTATTCATTTTAAAAATCATTCGGAAAAATCATTTGAATTTTCTCCTCAGATCAACTGTTTCGTTGGGAACAACGGCGCAGGGAAAACCAATGTTCTGGATGCGATCCATTATCTCTCGGTTGGAAAAAGTTTTCTGGGAAACACGGATGTCAGCAATATTCTTTTCGGGGAAGATTTTTTTTCTATCGAATCAGAAATTCATGACGGAGAAAAGGAAAACATCATCCGGATTCAACAGCCGAAAGATCATAAAAAGACCATTAAAAAAAACAACAAAACGTATGAGCGAATTGCGGATCATGTCGGATTTTTGCCCAGCGTAATCATTTCGCCTTATGATTCGAACCTGATTTCCGATTCCGGGGAAAGCCGCCGGAAATTTCTGGATTCGATGATTTCGCAGACGGATGCGGAGTATCTTTTCAGTATTATTCAATATCAAAAAGTGCTGAAACAGAGGAATGCGCTGTTGAAATATTTTCAGAAAAACAGAACCTTCGATGCCGATTCTCTGGAGATTTATGATGAACCGATGATGCGCTCCGCCGACATTATCTTTGAAAAAAGAAAAACGTTTGTTGCCCATCTCACGCCTGTCGTTCAGGAGTTTTACCGGATTATTTCAGGAGCTCAGGAAAACGTTGCCGTGGAGTATGATTCCGATTTGCTGGAAACTCCACTGCCGGAACTTCTGAAAAACAACCTGAGCAAAGACCGGCAACTTTCTTATACTTCAGCAGGAATTCACAAGGATGATCTTCTGTTTACCATGAATGGCAGGCTGATAAAAAAAACCGGTTCGCAAGGCCAGCAGAAATCCTTTTTAATTTCCCTGAAACTGGCGCAGATTAAGAGAATAAAAGAACTTACAGGTAAAAACCCTATTCTTCTGCTCGATGATATTTTTGATAAACTGGATGACGACCGAGTTTCGCAGCTGATTCAACTGATGAATCAGGAGAATTTCGGACAAATGTTCATTACTGACACGCATCGGGAACGTACGGAAAATGTAGTCAAAAGAATTAACGAAAAAAGCAAAATTTTCGAAATATAAAACCTGAAATAAGGGTTTTAGCTTACTTCTTCAAATTCGATTCATAAATGTTGACCCAATCTTGCACCGTCATTTTTGTCATCAGTTCTCCTATTAATTCGAAGGGAATATCTTCCATTTTTTTGAACCGGATGCAGCTTTTTCCCATGTCAAGTTTTCGTTTGCTGTGTTTCGGATACTCTTCGGTGAACCATTTCAGGAGTTCGGGATCAGAATAAATTCCCATGTGATAAAGATTTACAGAGTTTTTTTGTGAAGCAATCCCCGCGAAAGGCAATGGTTCTTCAGGTTTGCAGTGGTATCCTGAAGGATACAGTGAATGCGGTACCACGTAGCCCAAACCGCCATAACTGATGGCCGCTTCAAAACCTTCAGGTAAATTTTGGATAATGGTTTCGTGCAATTTATTGAAGGCTTCTGCCCTTTCTTCCGGCACATTGGCAAGGATTTCTTTTACAGTAGTTCCGTTTGCTTTCATTTTATGGTTTTTTTTGTCAGTATTTTAATCCATTCGGCTAACAATTCGGGGTTGATGTCCGAAGTGCTTTTTAATTTAATATGACGCATTGCTTTCCCAGTTCCCTGCAAAATTTCGTCCGGATCGTTCAGCAGTTCCACACCATTGTAAAACCCGAAATTCAGATGGTTTTTATTCACCTGAAAATAAGCAAAATCTTTGTCTGATTTAAAAATGGGCCGGCTCCATTTGAATTCTTCCCTAACGTTTCGACCGTTTTCATGAATTAATTTCCGAAGAATCTCCATGATTTCTTTTTGATTTTGCGGAGCGTTATTGATATATCCTGTTACCTGTTCGTTCATTTCTCATCTATTTATTTTTCAACTTCCGCTACCTTTCCTGAAAACCAGAGTTCCATGGCTAAAGCATGATCTTTTTTGATGTCTTTGGCAATTTTTCTCAGATCGCCCAGCCTTGTTTGTGGTGTTTGAACCTGATTCAGAATCGTTTTTGCTTTTGAAGAAATTTCCATCATGGTACAAATTTAACAAAGTTCGAGAGATCTTGGGATTGTTATCATTTTCTGATATAAAATTCTCAACTTTGTACTTCGCGGGAATATTTCCCAATTCAAAAAAAAGAAAAATATAAATGAAAAAAAAGCGGGAATTTCAGTCTTCTGAGCTGGTGAAAGCATTTGCCAGAATCCATGGTTTTGAGGATAAACTGCTGGCTTTTGAAGTGAAAGATTATTTGGAAACGTATCTCGACAGCAGTCTTTTTGAGGAAATCATCAGCGTCAACATCCACCGGAAAGTTCTTGAAATAAAGATTGCTTCTCCTCTGTTAAAAAACGATTTCAGGCTTCGCAAAACCTTTTTTCTGAATAAATTTCAACAGGAATTTGGTGAAAACCACATTGCTGATCTTCAGATTTTATAAAAATTTTCAGGGCAGAAGAACATTGTTCATCTGTCTCATGATCCAATTGTGTCTTTTTCTAAGATAGGACGACGGATTATTGGGGTCATATTTCTTTGGATTCGGAAGGATAGCGGCAATCCACGCTGCTTCACTTTTGGTAAGATTCTTAGCATTTTTCCCGAAATAATATTGTGACGCCGCTTCGACACCGAACACGCCCTGACCCATTTCAATGGAATTGAGATACCTTTCCAGAATGGCTTCTTTGCCCCAAATCAGTTCGATAATAAAGGTATAAACGGTTTCCAGGCCTTTCCGGAACCAGCTTCGGCCTTGCCAAAGAAAAACATTTTTGGCCGTTTGTTGCGAAATGGTGCTTCCGCCTTTTATTTTTTTTCCTTTTTCGTTGTCTCGGTATGCTTTTTCAATCGCCTGATAATCAAAACCATTGTGGGTAAAAAACTTTTGATCTTCGGCAGCGATGACCGCTTTTTTCACGTGGGAACTCATTTCATCATAATCCACATAATCCCGCTCCAGCTTGCCAAAATTCAAAATTCCGGAGATTTGGGTAATGGTAATAGGAGGATTGAAAAATTTTCCCCACAGAATAAAAGCGATATTGGCGAGGATAAGAATGAAAATGATTTTCCTGATTTTTTTAAGCATACCGACGGTTACAAATTTTGAATTGCAAAAGTATCTTTTATTTCAGTTCTTTCAAATAGGTTAAGGAATAATTCGGAAGAAGATGCGGATGAAAAATCCTGATATAATCCTTCAATACAAGATCTGCCCGCACGACGCCACTTTCAAAATAATCGTTTGATTTTCCCTGTTCCCGGGCTGTTACCGCATATATTTTCCCATTTTGAAACACCTTCATTCTGGCATAATTCGGATTGATGGACAACAACGAATTTTTGTTGCGGTGATTTCCTGCGTTCATCCAAAAGCGGGCGTTCTCAGCTTTTACAAACACCTCTTCAAAACTCATGGGGATGGCTTTTTCTTCCAGATTTTCTTTCAGAATATATGCTGCTCCTGCATCTTCAAGCAACTTGGCGAATGCAGTTTTTCCACCCGGCATAAACCATTGTCCGCCGTACATTTCATTGGAAATTACCATAGGTTTTGTTTCATTTTTCACAAGGTTTTTCAGCGAATCATAAGATTTTTTTATTTCCTGAAATTCAGTTTCAGACTTTTTTTCTTTCCCGAAAAACCTGCCGAAAAGCAGAAGATATTTTGCTTTTTCCAAAGGATCGTGCTCCAGATATTCATCGAGGAAGATGACTTCTATTCCGTTTTTTTTCAGGAGTTCATAGGTATTTCCGAACGTCGCAATATAATTGGTGAACACCACATCCGGCTTCAGGGCCAATATTTTTTCCACATTGTATTTCTGTTCATTTCCCACATCGGCGATATTTCCGTTTTGAATCCGGTTTTTAATTTTATCAGAATAAATATACTCCGGACTGGAAACGCCAATAATGTTGTCTTCCAATCCCAATTCTGTAAAATATCCTATCAAACTTGCATTCAGGAGTACCACTTTTTTATAAGGAAGTTTTGAATGGGGAATCTCATAATTAAATTTTCCTGATTTCAGTTTCAAAATTTCTCCATCTTCCTGGTACTGAACTCTTCCTGAGATCGTTTGCCCGGCGATGGTAAGCCGCTGTGATTCTTTTTTACATGAAATTAAAAATAAAATGGCAAGAAGCGTGAAGAAAGTGGTTTTCATGTTTCAAAGAAACCAAAAAAGTGTTATATTTGCAAACCGTAAAATGAATGGACGCGTAGCTCAATTGGATAGAGCGTCAGATTACGGCTCTGAAGGTTGAGGGTTCGACTCCTTCCGCGTTCACTATTCGAAAACCACCTGATTGGGGTGGTTTTTTCTTTGAGATAAAGTTACAGTAGGTTGATGTCAATGAAAATACAGGAGTGGAAATAATCATTCATCGATTTCATATCTTAGAAAGCACAATCACATTAAATCAGATCTCTTCCTTTAAATTTTCCAAAACAACGCAGCACACAATAATGCATGGTTTTTTCCGTATATAAAATGGTCAATAGCCTGCTTTCTGAAAAATATTTTTTATTTTTGTTGCGGTTATTACCTGAATATGAAGATTAAAAAGAAACGAGACGCCCTCCTTTCGCAAAAAACCATTATGAGAAAAATCCATTTATTGCTTGCCTTATTCCTTTTTACTTTTTCTTTCGCGCAAATTAAAGTGCTGAAAAATGAAAATCTGGTGGAAATAGGGAAAGAAAACGCGATTGCGCTTTATAAAAAACAAAATAAATACGTTTTTAATTATCAGGATATTAATAACAGCAACCTGAATACGTACCGGTCTTTTTATTTTCATGATCTGAACAAAGACTTCGACCAGCTTTATAAAATGATTTCTGACGGTTTTATTGATATGCCACAAAGTGAAATACAGTTGGAACTGCCGAATGACATCATCGGATTAAATTTCGCGAAAAACTACGGCCAAACCACGGTTCAGTTTGTTCATTACATTAATAAAAGTAAAAAGCATATCGGGAAAAGCCAATTTCTCACGAAGAATCAGGTAGATAAAGTATTCGGCAAAAACCGTATGAAAAACCGATCGTCCGTTGCTGCTTCCAAAGCGAAAACGAAGATTCAGCCTTACGAAAAATCCGATACCGTAACGGAAAAGAGCGCAACAAAGAAAAAATAAACTTTGCAGAAAAAATAATTTAAAACTCGTTCTTCCTGAATGAGTTTTTATCTTTTAATCTGCGATAAATCATTCTACAATATGTCTTTAGAAGTCATTCATTTAACGAAAAAATTTGGCGAGCAAACGGCGCTGAACGACATTAATATTTCGATAAAAAAGAACGAAATCATCGGATTGCTGGGCCCGAACGGCGCAGGAAAATCAACGCTGATGAAATCCATTGTGGGTGTTCTGAAAATCGACGAGGGTGTAATTCATTTCAACGGGAAAGACATCACCCAAAATGAAACAGAAACCAAGAAAAACATTGGCTTTTTGCCGGAAAACAATCCGCTGTATCTTGAAATGTACGTGAAAGAATATCTACAGTTTGTGGCGAATATTCATAAAATTCCGGCTTCCAGAGTGGATGAAGTGATAGAACTTGTAGGAATTACGCCAGAAAAATCAAAGAAAATAGGACAGCTTTCTAAAGGATACAAACAACGTGTCGGTTTGGCGCAATCCATTCTTCATGAGCCGGATTTGCTTATTCTGGACGAACCAACGAATGGTTTGGATCCGAATCAGATTCTAGAAATCAGAAATGTGATCCGGGAAATCGGCAAGGAAAAAACCGTGATTTTGTCCACGCACATTATGCAGGAAGTGGAGGCGCTTTGCTCGCGGGTGATTTTGATACATCGGGGAAATATTCTTCAGGATTCTCCTATTGATGCTTTCAAAGGGAAATATGAAAGCCTGGAGGAAGCTTTTGCCAGCTATACTTCATAACCTCATCAGAAATATAAAACGATAAAAGCCATCCCTTTTCTGAGATGGCTTTATTATTAATTTGATCTGAAGATCAGTTTAGTGAATTTTAGTTTCCTGCATCAGCTACATCAAAATTCTGAAGGCCGGTCCACCCTTTCGCCCAAGCCGGCAAAGCGGTTCCACTTCCGGCTCCGGTCGCAGTATTGTCTACACCGATATTTGCGATGGTGAAGTCAGCAATAGCATCTTTCGTTTTGAAATTCGTTCCCACATTTACGAAACGAACCTGATTTACTTTAAGAGGAGCGGTTTTGAACCAGTCGTACGTTCTGGTAGTTTCGAAATCCATTCCTACGTTATAGTTTGCAATGACTATGTTCTCGAAAATACCCTGAGATCCGGCTCTTACTTTCATTCCCTGAGACTCAGATCCTTTCAGGTTTCCGACAAGCGTCATGTTTTTGATGGTTGGGTTTGAAACTCCGTTTCCGTTGCTTGTATTCGGATCGGTATCTTGCGTATCTGCTTCTACACCTCTGTTTCCGGGCTCTGTAGAATTTGCATACGCCGCTTTTCTTGCTGCATAAATATTGGTTACGGATCCCTGCCATCCTTCAGTCCAGTCGATGTGATCATCTCCTACTCCAATCACCACAAGATTGGAAGCATTCACATTTCCTCCGAAGAATTCGATACCATCATCAGCACCATCAACAACGAAAATATTGGCAATTGTAGTTCCGGAACCAACACCGAACAGAGATAGTCCGTTGAATTCTTTCTCGGGATTGTATTTGAATCCGCTTCCTCTGATAACTACATAATTCAAAACTCCTGAATTATCTGTTTTATTGGTTCCTCCGTATACCATCTCTCCAAGTTCTGAAGTAGAAGTACCTGATGCGCTTCTGTTGGTAGGCGCGTTTCCTAAAATGACGATCCCTCCCCAATATCCGGGTGTGTTCTGAACACCTTCAAAAACAACAGGTTTGTCAGCAGTTCCGTTGGCGAAAATCTTTCCTCCTCTATCTACGATAAGATAAGTAGATCCTTGTGTTGCTACAATTTTTGTTCCTGCAGGAATGATGAGTGTTGCCCCATTTTCCACCAACAGTTTTCCGTTTAGAGAATAGGTTTTTGTAGCATCCAAAGTAACGGTATTTCCGGATTTGATGGTTCCGCTAAAATTTGCAGGATCTATTCCGCCGTCATCTACTATAGACGTGTCGTCATCTTTACTACAAGACACTGCGATGCTGGATGCGGAAGCGACTAAAGTTAAGCAGAAAGCTGCTCTTAAAAAATTCTTTTTCATAACATTAATATTTGATTGTTTTTAAAATTTGTATGATAAACTGACACCTAATTCACGGCCTTTTGTATAATTTCTGTGGGTATATCCCGCGCCTTTTATTACTTGTTCTATTTTATTTTCAGAATTCACCAGATTTCTTGCGGTAATTCCTACTCCGATACGGTCAAATTCAAATTTGAGATTGGCATCAAGAAGATGGACAGGGTTTTCATAAAAATTACCGATCATGTTGGTTCCCAGTGCGAAAAGACTTTTCCCCACATAAGAATAAGTGACTACAAAATCCATCGACGCTTTTCCTGTTCCTAATTTTTGATGATAACCCAGATTTACATTTGCGAGGAAATCTGCTACACCCTGCACTTTATCGTTAGACTGTCCGTTGAACTGAATCACTTTACCGTTATTTTCCGCGATAAATTCTTCTTCCGATTTCAATTCCTGGTCAGAATGCATATAAGTAGCGTTCAAAAAAGTATAGAATATTGAATGATCCCATTCGTAAAGATCTTTTCTCAGTTCCATTTCAGCTCCGATTACATATCCCCAATTGGCAATATTAAAATACGTCATATCACTGGAAGCTGCTGTGGAATAAGTAGTTCTGGCAATAGGATCCATGAGATATTTCCCAAATGCTGTAAGAGAAATCACCTCGCCCGGTTTGGCAAACCATTCCCATTTCAGATCCACATTATAATTGTCGGAAGGCCTCAGATTCGGATTTCCATAAACGTTGGTGGTAACATCGTAATAAGAAATTGGCACCAATTCTTTTGGTTGTGGCAAAGTATAGGTTTTGGAAGCTGATAACCTGATGTTTTGTCTGTCAGTTAAGCTGTATTTTGCATTCAGCGCAGGTAAAAATTTATTGTACGTTTGCTTTTTCTGCCCTATTCCGAGGATGGAATCGTCCCAGTTGCTGTTCAGGTTTACATAATCGAAACGACCGCCGGCCTGCACTACCAATCTGTCTGAAAACTGATAATCAAAATTCACGAAACCGCTTTGTACATTCTGTTCAAGGCTATAATTAAACGGAAGGTATCTCGAATTATCCGGCCTGAACGTGTTGTAAATAATAATGCCGTTGTTGGCAGGATTGATAACGCCGTCCACATTATTGTGATCCACCGTGGTTTGCATCGTAAAATTGAGTCCGATGGTGGTATTGTCAAACGTTCTGTCTTTGTATAAACCGTTGTATCCGAAATTAACTTTCAGGTTATCGAAACTCTTGGTTAATGTTAAAAATCCATTCAGCGTTTTGTCATTCAATTCATCAAAATAACGGTGATTATTGATGGTACTTCCGGTAATGAAAATATTATTGGTTTGATCGATCGTATTCTGAAGCCTGTCAGGACGCTGGCTGTCCATTATATTGTATCCCACACCCCAATCTGCACTCCATGTATCTTTGAATTTATGATTACCATAAAGCTGATTAATAAAAGTGGAGGTTATCTTGTTATCGCCTCTGTTGATGTACACATTTCCGCCAATTTCACGCATATAACCATTAAAAAACCGGGCATCCTGTTCGGAAGTATGAATGAAATTTGAAGTAAAACCGATTCTGTTTCTGCCGTTAAACTTATAAGCAAGATTCAGCAATGCGGTATTATTCGTACTGTAAGTAAATCGTTCCACATCGAGTCCTTTCATGGCATCGCCCGTGGCATCATACCAACCTTCCTGTCCCTGGCTGTACACATAGCTGTTATCAAAACCTGCATAACCGAACACCGATAATTTTCCGAACGAAACTCCACCTTCGATATCCATGCTGGAATTGAAAGGATTATCCGCATTTTTGAAATTCCAGTTGGTGCTGAACGGATAATTTGTGTAAGGATTCCCTTTATCAAAAGAGGCTTTTTTGTAGCCGAAAAATCCCGGGCCTCCGTCCTGTAGTTTAAAATTTCCTTTGTCAAAAGTCTGAAGATTCACAGCACTTCCGATTCCTAATTTCAAATAAGGGCGGCCGATGTGTTCTTTAGAAACGATATTGATATTGGCCCCACCGAAATCACCGGATAATCGCGGATGATATACTTTGTCCAAAGAAATGTATTCAATAATAGAAGTTTTGAAGATCTCCAGATTGATGTTTTTCAGCTCCGGATTGTCGGATGGAATCACGAGTCCGTTCATGGTTGTTCCGTTGTACCGGTCGCCCAGTCCACGAATAATAATCTGGCCGCTGCCTTCCTGTTTCTGTGTTCCCGTTGCTTTGGTCACCGCAGTGGCAGCATTGCTTATTCCTTGTTTTTCCAATTGTGCAGAGCCCACTCTTTCTATTACCTCCACAGATTTCCGCTGCAGGTTGATGATGTTGTTCTCCGTACCTTTTCGCGTATTTCCCTGTATTACTACAGCTTCTATCCGGCTTTCATTCGGCATCGTATCACTTCCTGTCTGCGCGTATACTACCGGAACTGCACCTATTAGAAACAATGCTCCGATACTTAGTTTACTTACTCTCATTTCCTTTTCTTACTTTAATTTCTCTTGATGCAAAGGTGGAAAGAATAGGTGCGAAGGGTGTTGACAAGGCATTAATTATTCTTTAATAAATCTTAAACAGAAATGTAGCAGTATTAATTAATTGTAAACTTTACTGAAAGGGAGTTTCAGTAGGGATAAAAGTGGTAATTTTGAAAGGATAAAAAGAAGAAATGAGTTCAAAAAAAATTCTATTGATAGATGATGAGCAGGATATTTTGGAAATACTGTCTTATAATTTAGAAAAAGAAGGATATGAAGTACACACCGCTAATAATGGAAACGACGGAATCGCCCAAGCTAAAAAACTGATTCCCGATATGATTCTTTTGGACGTGATGATGCCTGAAAAGGATGGTATAGAAACCTGCCAGGAACTGCGACAGATTAAAGAACTGCAAAAAACTCTCATCGTATTTTTGTCTGCCCGTAGCGAGGAATTTTCACAACTCGCAGGGTATCAGGCCGGAGCTAATGATTACATCATAAAAGTAATCAAACCAAAAGTGCTCATTTCAAAAGTAAACGCCCTGCTTCAACTCACCTCGCAGGTGAACGAAAGAAGCAAGCAAATTGAAATCGGCGATCTCATGATCGACAAAGATAATTTCAAAGTTTCAAAAAAAGGACAGCTTTTTCTGCTTCCGAAAAAAGAATTCGACTTATTGTATCTTTTGGCTTCTAACACCGATAAAGTCTTCAAACGCGAAGAAATTCTGGAAAAAGTGTGGGGAAACGACGTGGTTGTAGGAGAAAGAACCATCGATGTCCACATCCGCAGGCTTCGTGAAAAATTAGGCGTTAATACCATCCAAACCCTTAAAGGAATCGGATACAAACTGGTGGTGTAAATTTTTTCATAACTTTATCAAAAGTTATTATTTTGAAATTCCATCAGCTTACCTTTTACGCTTCCCTGTTTCTCACTGGCGTGATGATGCTGGTTGCCTTTATTTTCGATCTGTCCAAAAGCAGTATCCAGAAAATGGAAACCGGAATGGCAGCCACATTTCTTGCCAGCATTCTCGCGATGATTGTGATCAATTATTTCGTGCTGGATTTCCTATTTAATTTTTATGGAAAAAAACAAATCAGCCGCATTCGCACCATTCTTCCCCAAGAGATGATGGGACAGGAAGAAGGAATGAACTTCACCCAATTGGGCGAAAGAGTATCCGAAATGTCTCAGAAAAAGGCGACCGAACTCGATACCATGAAGGAAATGGAAACCTACAGAAAAGAATATATCGGAAACATTTCACATGAACTTAAAACGCCGCTTTTCACCATTCAAGGATATGTAGAAACCCTGATGGACGGCGCTGTGGAAAATCTCGCTGTTCGGGATAAATATCTTTCCCGAATCGACACCTCGGTAGAAAGACTGCTGGATATCGTGAAAGACCTTGACATGATCAACCAGTTTGAATCCGGAGAAATTGACCTGAACATCACCGAATTTGACATCAATATCCTCGTGCGTGAAATGATTGACCTTCTGGATTTGGAAGCCCAGAAAATTAATGCTAAAATGCAACTTCAGGCAACGCAACAACAAATCTTTGTAAAAGCCGATCGCCAACGTATTTCTCAGGTTCTTGTCAATCTTATTTCCAACGCTATCCATTACGCCAACAGAGATAATGCACTGATTCAGGTGATCATTAAGCCCATGAACCATAAGGTTTTAATAGAAATAAAAGACAACGGCATGGGAATAAAACCCGAAGCACTGCCTAGAATTTTCGAACGTTTTTATCGTGTAGAATCGTCCAGAAACCGAAGAGACGGAGGATCAGGATTGGGATTGGCCATTGTAAAGCATATCCTGGAAGCACACCACGAAAACATCGAAGTACACAGTGTATATCTGGAAGGCACCACGTTCAGTTTTACGTTGGAAAAAGGCGAATAGTGGCCGAAAATGTAATAAAATATTTCTTGAAAAAAAAATCAAAAACTTTTAGCTCCCAATACAAATATTCTATATTTGTACCCGAAAATACATTACTAAAAGCAATACAAATAAAGATAAAATGGTTTATAAGATCCGTGTAATTTTAGACGCCAAAGACAATATTTTCCGCGATATTGAAGTAAAAGAAAAACAAACATTGTGGAATCTTCACCTGGGAATCAAAAGTGCCTTCAGCCTGATGGGAGAAGAGCTCTCTGCATTCAATCTGTTGGAGCAGGACGGTTCCATCATCAAATCTGTTCCGCTGGAAGATATGAGTGATGAAGAAGACGGCGAAATCATGTCTGATATTTACATCCGCGAAGCTTTCCCCCAAAAAGGAGATCGCGCACAATTCCAATACGGATTTCTGGATCTTTGGGAATTCTTTTGTGAACTGATAGAAATAACGGATGAAAAACCTGCAGTTAACTATCCTATCACTGTTTTCAGATTCGGAAGTATGCCGATGAAAGCACCAAGCAAAAGCGGAGGAGCCGGAAAAAACAAGAAATCAGCAATGCCTTTAATGGATGATGATGATTTCGGTTTTGAAGATGATTTTGGCAGTTCAGACTTTTCGGATGACGATGACGGTTTCGATGATGATGAAGATGAAGGATACGAAGACGACAATTTCGAGATAGACGACGAAGATTAAAATAGTATTACCATACAAAACCCTGAGCAGTCGGGGTTTTTTAATATCAAAATTCTGATGGATAAACAGGAAATTCTGCTGTCAGCACAAAAAATCATTTCGGAGAAAATACAGCAGCTGCACCATCTGATTGCCGAAACTCGGCAATCCAACGGCGAAACCAAAAGTGCAATGGGTGACAAGTACGAAACCGGTGCGGAAATATTGCAGCAGGAAATTAACCATTTGAACCATCAGCTTTCTGAAAATATGAAACTTCAGGATTCTCTTCAAAGACTTAACAATAAAGCCAGTATCACTGCAGATTTGGGCGCATTGGTAGAAACTAACAACGGAATTTTCTATATTTCGGCTGCCGCCGGAACACTCAGTTTTCAAAACAGAAAAATCATGTGCGTCTCTCCCGAATCTCCTATTGCCAAAGTCATGAACGGCCTCGTTACAGGACAAACTTTCACCTTGAACGGAACTCCACAAACAATTATGGAAATTTGGTAAATAATCAGTATTTTGCAGAGATTAATTTTCATTAACCCACTTTCATTATTTAAAAAATGCAGAATTATTTAGAGCTTTTACAACATATTCTCGATAACGGCAATGAGAAAACCGACCGAACCGGAACCGGAACCAAAAGTATTTTCGGATATCAGTTGCGATATGATGTATCGCAAGGTTTTCCTTTGGTGACAACCAAAAAAGTTCATGTAAAATCCATTATTCATGAGTTACTCTGGTTTTTGAAAGGAGACACCAATGTCAAATATCTCCAAGATCACGATGTCAAAATATGGAATGAGTGGGCCGATGAAAACGGAAATCTTGGTCCTGTGTACGGTGCGCAATGGCGAAGCTGGAAAGGTGCAGACGGAAATGTAATCGATCAAATTTCGGAAGTCATCGCTCAGATTAAAGAAAATCCGGATTCCCGCCGATTGATCGTTTCCGCATGGAATGTCGCCGAAGTTCCAAACATGGCTTTGGCGCCCTGTCATGCGATGTTCCAGTTTTATGTTGCCGAGGGAAAACTTTCGCTTCAGCTGTACCAAAGAAGTGCCGATGTTTTTCTGGGAGTACCTTTTAACATTGCAAGTTATGCCCTTCTGCTGATGATGGTAGCTCAGGTTTGCGAACTGGAAGTGGGAGATTATATCCACAGTTTTGGCGATGTTCATATTTATAACAATCATCTAGAGCAAGTGAAAAAACAACTTTCCAGAACGCCAAAAGCCTTACCCGTAATGAAACTGAATCCTGAAATCAAAAATATATTTGACTTTAAATATGAA
>JADMKO010000137.1 GCA_015478785.1 Chryseobacterium sp.
GATTCTTTAGACGAACTTACTCCGGAAATGGGCAAAAACATCATCAAAACGAATGTTACTGCCTATGCTTTCAGAAACATTAATCTTACTTATGAAAGAGTTATCAATAAGAAATTTTCTGTCAGCGCAACGTATACTTTTATTCCAAAAGGAAAGGTGCCTTATGTTGAATCTTTTATGAAAGGAGAAGATTTAGGAGACATCAAACATATTGATATGTCTTACAATTCCTTTACCTTGGAACCCCGAATTTACCTGAATAAAAGAGGTTTTGGCAGAGGATTCTATCTTGCGCCTTATTACCGTTTTTCTAAAATTGATATGAGCAATTACCAGTATGAATTTACTACCGAGATTGTAGTTGGCGGAGTTCCGGTTGAACAAAAAATACCGGTTGATATGTCAGGAAATATTTCAGCCAATAGTTTTGGTTTGATGATTGGTAACCAATGGATTTTGGGAGCAAAACAAAACTGGGTAATTGACTTTTCAATTATCGGAGGCCATTACGGGTTTTCCAATGGAGATTTGGTTGCTTCCAGTAAAGGTCTGAAACTAAGTCCACAAGAGCAGGCTGATCTTCAGGAAGAATTAAATAAACTGGATGTTCCGTTGGTGAAAATTCATGCCACAGCCAATGAAAATGGCGCAACAGCCAAACTCGACGGGCCATGGGCGGGACTCAGATTCGGATTGTCGGTAGGTTATCGATTTTAAGAAATCAAAATAAAAAATGAAAGCCACCTTTTTTGAGTGGCTTTTTTGATGAACTTAAGGAGTTCCTGCTTTCTTCAGTTCAATAATATTATTTTCCTGAGTGATGGTGATTCGGTTGTCTTCCGAACGTACTACAATATCGTGAGTTTCATAAACAGCACCATTAGGTAGTTTTTCTTTTTCATTTGCGCGAATCGTTTTATTATTGCTCAAGATGCTGATGTAATTTCCGTCTTCCGAATTACCGAAGGTTACGTTTGCATTAGTGCCGTCTTCTGCTACGTAACGGTGGGTTTCTTCCTGAACTTCCGGTGCAGCTTCGTGCACAACTGCGGTGGTGGAATCTGAAGATTCATTTTTAATCACGCCGGAATTTCCGGATTCTTTCGTACAACTTGCAGTAAAGGCAAGAGATACAGCGAAAATTATAACAGATTTTTTCATACTATTCATTTTGGATTATACTCTTCAAAAGTAAGAAAATTATCATGAAAATTTCAGGGCAAACCTGTCAATAAGCTTTAGTTTCAGCCAAATAATCATTAAATTTGCGAAACTTAGATAGTAGTTAAAAATTATTACAAACCAAAAACAACAATTTAAACATGAGTTACATTTCGTACGTTGAGGCAAGACAGATTCTTGATTCCAGAGGAAATCCCACAGTAGAAGTAGATGTGTTCACCGAAAGCGGCGCAATGGGCCGTGCTGCCGTTCCTTCAGGTGCTTCTACAGGGGAGCATGAAGCTGTAGAACTGCGCGACGGCGGTTCAGATTATCTGGGAAAAGGAGTTTTAAAAGCAGTAGAAAATGTCCGTGAAATCATCGCTCCGGAACTTATTGGTCTCCCTGTTTTTGAACAAAATCTTATTGATCAGATTATGATTGATCTG
This sequence comes from Chryseobacterium sp., assembly GCA_015478785.1. GTDB lineage: Bacteria > Bacteroidota > Bacteroidia > Flavobacteriales > Weeksellaceae > Chryseobacterium_A. The sequence goes on from JADMKO010000137.1 coordinate 1,611, forward strand.
GACAATACGGGAAATAAAGGAAACTTAGGAGCCAACGCGATTTTGGGCGTTTCACTTGCTGCTGCCAAAGCTGCTGCAACAGAACTCAGGCTTCCGCTTTACAAATATGTCGGTGGTGTCAATGCCAATACTTTACCCGTTCCCATGATGAATGTTATCAACGGAGGTTCGCATTCCGATGCGCCTATCGCTTTTCAGGAATTTATGATTATGCCGGTAAAAGCAGAGTCTTTTTCTCACGCTTTAAGAAAAGGAACTGAAATTTTCCACAGCCTTAAATCCATTTTAAAGAGCAGAAATCTTTCTACCGCTGTGGGAGATGAAGGTGGTTTTGCACCTACTTTCAACGGGACAGAAGACGCGTTGGACACCTTGTTGCAGGCTATCGAAAAAGCAGGTTATACACCGGGCGACGACATTATGTTGGCCTTAGACTGTGCTGCTTCGGAATTTTACAAAGAAGGATCTTACGATTACAGAAAATTTGAAGGAGACAAAGGAGCACACAGAAGCAGGGAAGAACAGGTTTCTTATCTGGCGGAACTTTCCTCAAAATATCCTATTATTTCCATCGAAGACGGAATGCACGAAGACGACTGGGAAGGCTGGAAAATGCTGACCGATAAAATCGGGAAAAATGTACAGCTCGTGGGCGATGATTTATTTGTAACCAACGTAGAAAGGCTTTCAAGAGGAATTAAAGAGGGTGTAGCGAACTCCATTCTTGTGAAAGTAAATCAGATTGGTTCACTTTCTGAAACCATGGCTGCGGTACAAATGGCACAGCATAACCGCTACACTTCTGTAATGTCCCACAGATCCGGCGAGACCGAAGATTCTACCATTGCAGACCTTGCCGTTGCGATGAATTGCGGACAGATCAAAACAGGTTCCGCTTCCCGTTCAGACAGAATGGCGAAGTACAATCAGCTGCTCAGAATTGAAGAAGCTTTAGGTGATACAGCCATTTTTCCCGGGATGGACACTTTTAAAGTGAGCAGATAAATATTAATAAAATTTATTATTTAAAACACCAGAATCTGAATTCTGGTGTTCTTCATTTTTAAGCATTTGATTATCAGAAAGCTATTCTGTGTT